>CAJXJU010000110.1 GCA_913055195.1 uncultured Desulfohalobiaceae bacterium
GCGGAGTTTTAAAAGAATATTCTCAAAATCCTTACATTTATAAGGTGGATTCATCCAATCAAATAGAGACAGATTATGTAGGTGTAGATTCTGATTTATTGCAAGATTTGTTAAAACAAGACTATCGTATCTTAGAGTTGGTTGCTACCTTGTTTTATCTTGCCAATAATTTTAAGGATGATGAAAAATATTTAAAGTCTAAGTTAAATAATTTAAAGCCTCATCTGGCAAGCTATTTTCAACAAGCATTTGATTTGTATTTAGAATTGAAATCTATGAAATAGTTATGTAGTCGCATTCAATAACATTTTGAACTTTTTTAGGAGGCATTTATGCAGGTGCATGAAGTGATTGAAAATGTAAAAAATTTACCAGAAGATGAGTTAAGGATATTTTCTAAGTGCTTTGAAGAATTTGAACAAGAAATTTGGTGTGATGAATTTGAAAAAGATGTAAAAAATGGAAAGTTAGAAAAATTGGCTGAACAGGCCATTAAAGATTTTCGGGCAGGAAGATGTCAGAAACTTTAAAGCATTATGCCAGTCCAGATTTCAAAAATATAGAGAATTGCCTGATAATATAAAAACTTAGCAGATAAAAATGTCGAACTTAGAAAAAATTAATAAAAAGTATGATGCACCTGCGAAAAGTCAAAAAAGGATTTTGACAATTATCTAACCTATTGAAATAACTCAAAACTTAAAACTCAAAACTCAAAACTTTCTGCAAAAACGGAGTTTTTGCAGGGATGTCAAGTATTATGAAACTTCATTTTGAACCCAATCTTGATTATCAACTTCAGGCCATTGAATCAGTCTGCGATTTATTTCGCGGGCAGGAAATATGCCGAACTGATTTTACTGTGCTTAAAAGTACGTCTGGTCGTGCATTTTTGCCAGGTATTGAAACGGATAAAGGTATTGGTAACCGCCTTACATTATTGGATGATGAGATTTTGAAAAATCTTCAGGAAATACAGCTCCGCAATGGATTGCCCATTGATTCCGCCATTCGTTCTTATGATTTTACTGTGGAAATGGAAACAGGTACTGGTAAAACCTATGTTTATCTGCGCACTATTTTTGAATTGAACAGACGATATGGTTTTACCAAGTTTGTTATAGTAGTGCCGTCCATTGCTATTAAAGAAGGTGTTTATAAAACCCTGCAAATCACTGAAGATCATTTTAAAGGCCTTTATGCTGGTGTACCTTTTGATTACTTTGTTTATGATTCTAAGAAGCTGGGTCAGGTGCGTAATTTTGCCACCAGCCCGCATATTCAAATCATGGTGGTTACGGTTGGGGCCATTAACAAGAAGGATGTCAATAATCTTTATAAAGATAGTGAAAAGACCGGTGGAGAAAAACCAATTGATCTTATTAGCGCTACCAATCCGATTTTGATCGTGGATGAGCCGCAAAGTGTAGATGGTGGTTTGAAGGGCAAGGGGAAAGCTGCCCTGGAAGCCATGAATCCACTGTGTACCTTACGTTATTCCGCTACTCATAAAGACAAACACCACATGGTGTATCGTCTGGATGCAGTGGATGCTTATGAGCGCAAATTGGTTAAACAGATTGAAGTGGCTTCTGCTATTGTAGAGGCTGCTCATAATAAACCCTATGTGCGTTTGCTTTCGGTTAAAAATAAAGGAATGCTTTTATTTGCAGAAGTTGAACTGGATGTGCAGACGCGAAGCGGTGTTAAGCGTAAAAAAGTAAAAGTGTATGATGGAGACGATCTGGAACAAACCACCGGGCGAGCCTTATATGCCAATCATCGCATTGGAGAAATTTCTGCTAAAAAAGGCAATGAATTCATGGAATTGCGTTATCCTGGAGGTGAATGTTTTTTGCGTCCTGGCGAGGCTTATGGTGATGTGGATCAAAAGGCATTGGTGCGCCAGATGATCCGTCGGACAATTAAAGAGCATCTGGATAAGGAAAAGCGCTTGCGTCCCAGAGGTATAAAAGTATTATCTTTGTTTTTTGTGGATGAAGTAGCCAAATACCGGCAATATGACGCTGAAGGAAATTCCATCAAGGGAGAGTATGCTTGTATTTTTGAGGAAGAATATAAAAGGTTTGCCAAACACCCTGATTATCGTGACCTGTTTGAACGTATTGATTTTAATTACAGTGCTGAAGAAGTTCATAACGGCTATTTTTCCATTGACCGCAAAAAGATACGGGGAAAAACAGTTGAAATGTTTAAAGATACAAAAGGAGAGAGTAAAGCAGATGAAGATACTTATAGCCTTATCATGCGTGATAAAGAGCGTCTTTTAAGCCTTAATGAACCGCTCAAATTTATTTTTTCTCACTCCGCCCTGAGAGAAGGATGGGATAACCCTAATGTTTTTCAGATTTGCACTTTGCGTGATATACGTACTGAACTGGCGCGCAGGCAAACTATAGGCCGCGGTCTTCGTTTGTGCGTGGATCAGCAAGGACGGCGTGTACGAGATGATAATGTTAATATTCTTACAATAATAGCAAATGAGAGCTATGAAGAATTTGCCAGAAATTTGCAACAGGAGATTGAGGAGGATACAGGTATTCGTTTTGGCGTAGTTGAAAAACATCAATTTGCCAGTATCATTCAAATACAGGACGAGGGACAGGAAAAACCATTAGGCGCGGAGCAATCTGAAGTTATCTGGCATTTCCTTAAGAAGAATCAGTTTATTAATACAAAAGGTAAAGTACAGGACAAATTGCGTAAGGCTCTTAAAGAAAATACTTTAACATTGCCTCAAGAGTTTGAAAAACAGCGTGAGCAGATTATTACTGTCTTGAAAAAATTGGCTGGACGCCTGGAAATAAAAGATGCAAATGAGCGTAAAATTATACGTTTGCGTAAAGAAGTATATTTAAAACCTGAGTTTAAAGAATTATGGGAGCGCATTAAATATAAAACAACTTACAGGGTGCGCTTTAATAATGAAAAATTGATCCAGGATTGCATTGATGATCTAAAACTCGCTCCACCAATTCCAAAGACTCGCTTGCAGTGGCGCAAGGCTGATATTGAAATTGGGAAGGCAGGTGTTGTTGCAGAAGAAGCCGGTAGTTATATGACTGTAGTATTGAATGAAGAGAATCTTGATTTGCCAGACCTTTTGACCGAGCTTCAGGACAGGACACAACTCACCCGCCGTACTCTTTTGCGTATTTTGAAAGAAAGCAAACGGTTGATAGATTTCAAACACAATCCCCAGGCTTTTATTGATCTTGTGGCTGAGATTATTAACCGGTGCAAACAATTGGTACTGGTTGATGGCATCAAATATTATCGATTAGGGGATTATTATGCGCAGGAACTTCTGGAGCAGGAGGAGTTGACCGGTTACCTTAAAAATTTACTGGAAGCCAAAAAGTCAGTTTTTGAACATGTAGTTTATGATTCTGATGTGGAACGCCGCTTTGCAATGGAAATGGAGCGCAATGATGCTGTTAAACTCTATGTAAAATTGCCCCACTGGTTCAAAGTACCCACGCCTCTGGGAAGTTATAGTCCTGACTG
Organism: uncultured Desulfohalobiaceae bacterium; assembly: GCA_913055195.1. Classification (GTDB taxonomy): domain Bacteria; phylum Desulfobacterota; class Desulfovibrionia; order Desulfovibrionales; family Desulfonatronovibrionaceae; genus Desulfovulcanus. The sequence goes on from CAJXJU010000110.1 coordinate 3,529, forward strand.
GGCAGTGCTTATAGACACGGATAAAGGCGAACGGTTGTATTTTGTTGTGGAAACAAAGGGCGGGTTGTTACCTGGCGAGCTTCGTGACAGAGAAAAAGCCAAAATAGCCTGTGGTCAGGTGCATTTTGAGACAATTGGTAAGGATATAGACAATCCAGCTCAGTATGTTGTGGCAAACAAGCTGGATGATATTGTTAATACCATATAAGCTTGTTTACTATTCAAGGTCCAAAGGCAAGACTTCTGGATTTGACCTACCTCAATATGTCATTTGGGCCCTGGATTGAATTTTTGAAAGGCCAATTTCCAAAAATTCAGATTTTACGCGTTCAGCAGGCAATTATTTTTACGAGTTCAAACCGCTGATATCGATGAAGTGATTAGTGAAAAGGATACAGGTCAATCTCTTTGTAAAATCGGTTTATAACGAGACAAAATCTGACAAGGAGTATTCAGTTGCAACCTAAAAATTCTGTTCTCCCAGAAGGTTATTCAGAATTTTTGGCCAGTTTGAAAAGGCGTGTCCAGAAGGCGCGGCTTAAAGCCGCTTTGTCTGTCAACCAGGAGCTTATTTTGCTTTACTGGGAAATTGGTCAGATGATTCTGGAACGTCAGAGAAAAGAAGGCTGGGGAGCAAAGGTGATTGATAGGCTGGCACATGACCTGCGCAAAGAGTTCCCGGATATGAAAGGATTTTCTGCCCGAAATTTGAAATATATGCGCTCTTTTGCTGAAGCTTATCCTGATAAAAAATTTGTGCAGCAAGCTGCTGCACAAATACCCTGGTTCCATCATTGCATCCTTCTGGATAAAGTCAAAGACCATGCAGAGCGTCTCTGGTACATCCAGCAAACTACCTTGCATGGCTGGAGCCGCAATGTCCTTGTTCATCAGATAGAAAGTGGTCTTTATCACCGTAAGGGAAAAGCCATTACAAATTTTGATAAGACCTTGCCGTCTCCACAATCCGATCTCGCTCAGGAAACTTTAAAAGATCCTTATATGTTTGATTTTTTAGGATTGACAGATGATATTCGGGAACGTGAACTGGAAAAAGAGCTTATAGCTCGTTTACGGGATTTCTTGCTTGAACTTGGCAGTGGTTTTGCTTTTGTAGGCAGTCAGGTTCATCTGGAAGTTGGAGGTGAGGATTTTTACCTGGATTTACTCTTTTATCATCTAAAACTTCGTAGTTATGTGATAATAGACCTTAAAACAGGTTCATTTAAGCCTGAATACGCTGGCAAGATGAACTTTTATCTGGCAACAGTGGACGATTTGCTTCGTCATCCTGACGATAATCCGTCTATAGGCATCATTCTTTGTAAATCCAAAAATAAGGTAATAGTGGAATATGCTCTAAAAGATACCAGCAGGCCTATTGGCGTCTCTGCGTATCGTTTAACTCGCACTTTGCCAGAAGAACTTAAAACTACTTTGCCAAGTGTAGAAGAATTGGAAAAAGAATTGATAGAGAAAAAGGAACCCTCTGTGTCAGGATAGATGTTAGATGTCGCCTCAAGGTGATGGGGATATAAAAAAGGTTTGTTTTCCCCATCCAGGCCAGGTACTTCTGTACATAGGATTTTCTGAAAGGGACTGTAAAGGGACAGGAGAATAAAATTGTTTTGAGGAAGATGGGAAGATTGAAGTGCCAAAGACAGAGTTGGCTAATACAAAAAAAAGAAAATTTACGTTTTATTTAAGTTAGGAGTACGTTTTTTTTCAGAATAAGAACATTAAAAAAGTAATATTTTATGATAGATGTTGAAAAGAACAAAAGAAAGAGAGAATAAGGAAAGAAGAGAGGAAAGAGAGATTTATTTTTTTATTATGGCGTTTGCCTGAATGAATAAATATCTTCAAAACCTGTTATCCTATGCGGCTGTCTGTCCT
>CAJXJU010000111.1 GCA_913055195.1 uncultured Desulfohalobiaceae bacterium
CGCCTGTCCCCGCTAGCTGTAATTTGCGAGTTTCGACTTTTTGCAGGCGACTCAGGATATGTTATCGCATAACATACTGAAAATATTGAATGTCTGACATTGCCATGAAGGTTCAAAAATTATATTATATTTATTTTACTCTGTTTTTAGGCCTGCTTTGTACCGGAACACTCTCTTTTGCTGGTCAAAAAGTAACAGCCAGAGGTTTGAGTTTTTTTGAACCGGGCAGGGAATTAATAGCCAGAGAAAAAGCCCTGGACGAGGCCAAACGGGCTGCCATTGAACAGGTAATTGGTGCTCATATTAGTTCTGTATCTCTGGTTGAAAATTTCCAGTTGGTTCAGGATCAAATCTTTAGCAGGTCGAGCGGCTATCTCAAAAATATAAGAATTTTAAACGAAAAAAAGACCAGCCTTGGCACCTATGAGGTAACAATTGAGGCCGAAGTTGAAGTCTCTGCCCTGGTCAATGATATTGAGCGCTTTCAAAATATCCTTAACCTGCAAAATAATCCCCGTGTTTATATACGAATAAATCCATCTCTGCAACCGGACCATAAACCAGCAGCCATCAAAGTTAAAACCCTTCTGACAGATCGTTTGCAACAAGCCGGCTTTATCCTGCTTGCCTCCCCATCCGGCATTGATGCTCCATGCCCTGGCTTGATTCTGGATTTGAGCACTGAAATTTCTTCAACCACCAGTCAATATCAGGATATTACCATCACTTTAAACGAGCTCAGTTGCTCTGCTTCCATTATACGTTCTTCTGACAATAAAATTCTCGCAACAGCAACGGCTACTGTATCTCTACCCGGAGAAAACAGGTTACAGGTAATGGAACGTGGCGCGCAAAAATGCGTATCCAGGATATGGAAAACATTACGCCAAAAACTATTATCCGTCTGGGAACAGGAACTATATGGCCCCAGGGAACTTACCATGACCGTCCACTGCCTGCATAACTATAATGAGGCCAGACAAATATGCAAAATCATAAAGGCTGACATTGCAGGCGTCCAGAACGCCAGACTTCTGAAATTTAAGCGTAAAACAGGAGTATATGTAATTCAATATAAGGGTTGGCCTGAATTTTTCATCAATGAAATGTCCATGTCATATTTTCAAAACAAACATTTTTCTTTTACAATTGAAAATATTGACAATAATAAGATTGTCATCAAAATCAATAAATTTGTGTGTAAAAAATAAAACTAACGCCAACACAGACTTAACTGAGTTGCCTACAAAAAGGGACTTTTTGCAGGCGAATCAACATACGCAAACAGGAGGAGATTCCATGAACAAAAAGTTGTTGTCAAACATTCTGATAATTGCTCTGGCCCTGCTTTTGTCTGCCTGTGCTGCTGGTAATAAATATTTTGAGCTTAGCCAGCAATTACAAAGTGCAGGAAAATATAAGGAGGCCATTGCTTATCTTGAGCAGGCTTTAGCTAAAGAGCCAGAAAACAAAAAATATCAACAAGCCCTGACTGAGATCAAAAGAAAACTGATTGGCAAATATGTAGCTGAAGCCAGAGCAATACTGAGCACCACCGAGCCTGTGACCATAAATACAATCACCAGAGTCAAAGACAAACTTGCAAAGGCTGAAGAAGTTGATCCTCAAGCAGCAGAAGTGGTTTCTCTTAAAAAGGAAATCGGTTCTATAGAAGAAAAATTTTTAACTGAAATAAAGCAAACCTATTCTCACGCCAAACAGGCTATCGCAGAAAACAAATGGGACAAAGCGTATTTTCTCCTCCAGCAGGTGCAAAGCAAGTTTCCCAATTACGAGGACTCATCAAGGCTGCTCATTAAGTGTTCCAGAGAAGGAGCCGAGTTTTTTTTCAATCAGGCCAGAGATTTTTTTGATCAGGAAAACTTCAAGCAAGCCATTCACTTTTTGCGTAAAGCACTTACATTAGACCCTGCAAATGGGCCTGCACGAGAGCTTTTAAAACAAGCTCAGGAAAATGACAGCAAAAAATATTTTCTTGCCCGTGCCAGGGAAGCGGTAATGGCCCAGAAGTGGGACAGGGCTGTGCAAGCCTATAAAAGGGCATTGGGATATGATCCTGCTGACCAGGATTTAAAACAGCTCATTGCCCACGCCAATCTCAAAGCAGGCGAATATTATATCCATAAATCCAGGGAAAATATAAAAGATGGCTGGCTCATCAAGGCTGTTGACTCATACATGCTCGCCAGAAAGTATATACAGGATGAAAATGATTATAAGCTTAATTCCCTGAAGCAGCTGCTTACCTCCAGGCTCAGATTCATTGCAGACCATTTCAAAGATCAAAATCAATATGGAGCGGCCTGGTACTGGTATAACAAAATCAAGCAAATTCAACCTGATTATCCTGAAATTTTTTTCCTGATCCAGGCAATGGAGGACAATATCCGTCACCGGGTACAAAAGTCCATTGCTGTCTTTGATTTTAACAGTCCATCTGACAACCCTGATGCAGGAATTATTGTTGCCAACAACCTGATTACCTTTCTTTTCAATAACGCCAGCGGCGATATAAAAATTCTGGAACGAGAAAATCTCAAGTCCATACTCGAAGAAATGAAACTGGGACAGATTGGTGTTGTTTCAGCCCAGACAGCCAAGGAAATGGGGCGAATCTATGGCATTGATGTTGCCATTATGGGTAGCGTGCTTTTATTCAAGGTTGACTCCACAATATCCAAAGGCATCAAAACTGTCAGATATCAGGTAGGAACAAAAATTGAAGACAATATTGATTATCTGAACTGGAGGGCAAAACATCCCAAACCAAGTGAAAAAGAGCTTGCTCAGGCACCACCCGCCAAAATAGTTATCCCTGAATATGCTGAAAAAGACTATGAAGTAGCCAAACATAAAAAAGTTGGTTTTGTGCAACTGTCTTTCAGAATTGTGGATATTGCCACCGGCGAAAACATCCAGGTCAGGACCATTGAACGTAAACGTGTGGTTGAAGACGAAGCCAGCGCGGGCCTTGCAGAGGCCAATGTAAAGTATGATCCACTGGAGCTTCCCACTGACACAGAACTGTTGCAAAGCCTGACATCAGAAGTTGTAGCAGAGCTTGGCCGGGAAGTATTAAGGCCACTTCGCAATCTGGAACAAACCTATTTTCAGGAAGGTGAAAAGCTCCTTAGACGCAGACAAAACCTTGAGGCAGCAGAGAAATTTATTGATGCTGTATTTGACGAGCGCTTGAAAAGAATCACCAATTCTCCTGTCACAAAAAATGCACTGAACAAAGTTGAAGAGATCTTCCGCAAGTATCAAATTCAACTGGGAGGTTAGGCCATGTCCAGGCGTCTTCCTGTTTTTTGCCTTTTTCTTTGCGTTCTTTTTATTAACAACCTGGCCCGGGCAGCCAAACCCATTATTGCTATTTTTAATTTGAGGCCAACTAACATTGAAGCCCTTGGTTATGACGGTGAACTTCTCTATTCTCTGGTCTCGGCCCTTACAAGGGACAATTCCATTGAGATTATGCCCCGCCGGGAAATGGAAGACGCTCTTTTGCAGGCAGGGCTTACTCAGAGTGACAATCCGGACCATGCCCTGCAAGCAGGAAAAGCCCTGGGGGTAAATTATGTCCTTATAGGACAGGTTTCCAAACAGGGCCTGCAAATCAAGACCAGGCTTCATTTGTTAAGTGTAGCCCAGGGTAGGATAATCAAAACATGGTCGTCAGTTTTTTCAGGAAGAGAAGATATTCTCAATAAAGCACCTGGACTGGCCAGGACCATTGTGGAGGCACTTCACGCCAAACACTCCACCATACAACATATAGCGCATACACAAAAGCAAAAAATACAAATTATAATTAAAAATTTAAAGGCAACGTGCAAAAAAAATTACGTTGTTTTGACCTGGAATTTTAATCCACAGGATCCCATTGCCCGGTTTAATGTTTATCGCGCAGAAAACAAAAATGGGCCCTACCAATTTATAGGCAAAACCAATAGAAATATCTTTGAAGATCATAAAATTAGCAAGGGACATTCATATTGCTATATGCTTGCAGCCTTGCTTTACAATGGTCAGGAAATAAAGCTAAAACCAATAGCGCAGGTCAGGAATGTCGGTGAAAAATTGCCTCATCCACCCCTGATCCTGGAGGCAAAAGGCTTTATTAAACGCGGCCTGTTAAAGTTTATCCCTTCTCTTCTCAATGAACAGGAAGGCTTTAAAATTAAACAATATATTCTCTATCGCAGGGCAGAGGGTGATGACCGGGTAAAAGTTCAAGAAATTCCTGCCAGATTTAAATCCCAATCTGAATTGGCCCTGTATGCTGAAGATACAGGATTACAGGACAATACAACTTATGAATATTGTCTAACCAGCCTGACCAGAAAAAAACAAAGCCCCTGTTCTGACACGGTTAAAATAACTACAACACCCAGGCCACACCTGGTCCTGGCCAGAGACAACCTGTTGCGCAGGATCGATTTAAGCTGGCATAAAATAGAGAATATAGAAGGCTATTACCTCTACCGCCGGGTACAGGGCGAAAACTGGCAGAGAATTGCCAGAATTCGCAAAAATCACCAGACTCAATATTCAGACAAAAATCACCTGGAAGACGGCCTGACCTATGAATATTATTTGACTGCTTATGACAGCAAAGGAGAAACCGGGCCTTCAAATATCATAAGTGGAAAAACAAAAGATTTACCTTTGCCACCTGCGGATATAAGTGCCCGCAGTGGTATGGTTAAATCTGTTTTACTGACCTGGAAACCCATTAGTGATAGAGATATTGGAGGTTACACAATTTATCGGGGCCTGAGCCCGCAGAAAATGTATGAAATTGCAAAAGTAAAAGGGTTTAAAAAAGCTTCATATCTGGACAAAGGCAGGACATTTGAGCCCCTTGAAGATGGCCAGACATATTATTATGCCATAGCCAGTTTTAACCTTTTTAAGGCAGAAGGCCCTATTTCCAGGGCAGTCAAAGCAACGACCAAACCCAGGCCAGTACCAGTAAAGGGCTTTACAGCAACTCCAGAACCAGACAAAATCGTTTTGACCTGGCGCAAAAACCCGGAAAATGATATCAGGGCTTATGTCATTTATCGTTCCAGAAATACAGGATTCTGGAAAAAACTGGCCACACTGCCAGCCAGACAAACAAAATATGAGGACAATGATTTAAAACCAGAAAGTGCTTATACTTATAAAATTATAGCCATAGATAAAGACGGTCTGGAAAGCGATCCAGCAATAGTGGAAGGGCTAAAGGGTAAGGAGTAAGGGGGAGAGGTTGTGGATATTATTGATCTCAACTTTCGGAGTTCCGAAAGTTGAGAAATTCGAAATCCGAATATCGAGATCCGAAACAAATTCGAATTTTTTAATGTTCAAATGACCAAAACACGGTTGATTA
>CAJXJU010000112.1 GCA_913055195.1 uncultured Desulfohalobiaceae bacterium
TCATTCCTGTATATAATCATGCAAATACCCTGCGCGAAGTAGTGTTGCGGGCGCTTTCTGTGCACAGGGAAGTCCTGGTGGTTGATGACGGTAGCACTGATGGTGGATTTGAGAGTATCGCGGATTTAGACGTCAGGGTTATTCGACATTCGCGCAATAAAGGCAAAGGCGCTGCTATTTTAAGTGCAGCGCGCGAAGCCAGGCGACTGGGCATGACTCATATCATAACCCTGGATGCGGATGGTCAGCATAATCCAGATGACATTGTGAAATTTTTATCCGCGATAGAAAAAAATCCCTTGAGCATAGTTATTGGCAGGCGTAATTTTGACACCCAGACTGTTCCTGGCCTGTCAAGGTTTGGCAGGTCATTTTCCAACTTCTGGCTCCGGGTTCAGACAGGCCAGAAGATTAGTGACGTGCAAAGTGGTTTTCGGGCCTATCCTGTGTCAGTGCTGGAGAAGTTAAAATTTTATGAATCAAGATATGCTTTTGAAGTGGAGGTACTTGTTAGAGCTGCATGGGCAGGGATAGAATTGCAGGAAGTGGATGTTGCTGTTTACTATCCTCCAAAAGAAAAAAGGGTTTCTCATTTTCGGGTGTTCAGGGATAATCTGGAAATTAGCCTGTTGAATACACGTTTGACTTTCAGGGCAATGTTGCCCTGGCCTCACAGGAAGCTTGTTTGCACTGCTTCTGGTAAACTGGAGTTTTTAAGTTTTTTCCAGCAATTAAAGGGACTGCTCCTAAATAAGTCAACTCCTGTGAATCTTGCTCTGTCATCTGCATTGGGGATTTTTTTAGGCACGTTACCACTTATTGGTTGTCATTCAATTTTAATAGTGCTGGTGGCCAATTATTTACGGCTTAATAAATTGATGGCCCTGGGAGCAAGCCAATTGTGTATGCCTCCCATTGTGCCTGCTCTATGCATTGAAGCCGGATATTTTTTACGGCATGGTAAATTTTTAACCGAGGTGTCGTTGCAAACACTGGGTTATGAATGCGTTGAGCGGGTTTTTGAGTGGTTTCTTGGCTCGTTGTTTCTAGCGCCTGCATTTGCTGCTTTGATTTCAATGATTACATATCTGACCGTGATATTGTTAAGGAAAAAGGTTAATGTTGATGGTCAAATCATGCAGTGTTCAGAATAATTTTCGTAATTGGTCGAGCAGAAGCCTTGCTGGAAAGTGGCGGCATGGTTTTTTTTATTTTTTGATCCGGCTGGGAGGACACAAACTCGCATATCTGTTTTTGTATTTTATTGTATTTTATTTTACTTTGAAACCGTCTGTGAGAAAAAAAGCAAGTTATTATCTTGCCAGGAGATTTCCTGCCAGCAAGGGGGTAAGAAAATTTCTGGATTGTTACCGGTTAAATTTGAATTTTGGGAAGATACTGATAGATCGTGCGATTCTGGCCATTCTTGGTGAGATGGACATGGAGACTACTTCTGAACATAGGAAAATCGTTTTTGATTTACTTGCAGAAGGTAAGGGGTTGATAATGGTGACTGCTCATGTAGGTTGCTGGCAACTGGCTATGTCTGGTCTGGATTTCACTGGTGTTCCTGTTGATATTGTGTATCATCATGATCAAGAAGATGTAGATTTGCAATCTCTTGGTCATGCAAAAGTATCGCATCTTTTCCATTTTATTGATCCCTGTTCTCCGCTTGGTGGCACGCTGGACATGCTGGAGTCTTTAAAGAAAGGCCATGTGCTTTGTTTTATGGGCGACAGAGTCTTTGGCAGTAAAAAGAATACAGTAGAAGTAAATTTTTTGGGGCAAAAAGCAAGATTTCCTATTAGTGCATTTAAGATAGCCTCGGTTGTGGGCGCGCCAGTTGTTGTTGTATTTGCGTACAGAACTGGTCCTTCAAGCGGCAAGATGAAACTGATGAGATTGATTCGGATAGAAAGGAATCATGGCAGAAATTCAGAGGAATATAAACCTTATGTAGAGGAGTTTGTTAAGGCATTGGAAGGCTTTGTGCAAGAATTTCCTTATCAATTTTTTAATTTTTATGATATGTGGTCATAGTGACGTTATAATTTAGAATTGAGCTATATGTTTGTATAAAATAGGGGATTGTTTTTATGCAAAAGATTATTGTATTTTTATTGATATGTATCAATTGTGCTGGTTGTTATTGGGCTGGTAATGTAACAGGAAAAGTAGTAGGCAAAACAGAGGAGGTTGTGGAGAAAGTTAAAACATTACCAGAAAAGTTTAAAAAAGGTTATATAGATGGCAAAAATAGTACTGTCCAGAAAAATATAAAATAAGTTAATAATGCTGATGATAATGTATGTATTCATAAACAAGATGATGTAAAAGGGAGTGAGACACAATGGCGATAAAACAAAAATTGAAAAAAATTCTGGTTGAAGAATTGAATCTGGAAGATGTTGTGCCTGAAGAAATAGATGATAGTGCGCCTTTGTTTGGACCCGATGGTCTGGGATTGGATTCTCTTGATGCAGTGGAGATAGTGGTACTGGTGCAAAAACATTTTGGAGTGGAGATTAAAAATCTGGAAGAGGGCAGGAAAGCTCTTCAGTCCATCAGTACACTGGCTGATTTTATTGAGAGCAGAAGCAGTTAAATAATATCCTGGATAATTGAAATGGTTTATAGACCAGCCAGAATAACCGGAATGGGCTGTATTTGTGCTCCGGGTATCAATTTATCCCAATGTTTGAGGGCTATTTTTGAAAATACTGCTCCAGAACCCTCTCTTCCTCAGAGGTTTGCGAAACAATATGTTCGCAATTATCCTGTTTTTGAAGTACCATCTTCTTTTTTTGAGCAAAATTCATGGGCAGGACAACATAAGTTTTCCCTTACAGCCAGATTCGTCCTGGCTGCTGTCCATGAAGCACTGGATGATGCTGGTTACTCCGTAAAGGAACTTTCTTCCATGCGGGTTGGCGTATGCATAGGCACAACAACTGGCGCTGCTTTAAATTTTTTGTCTTTTTATCATGCAGTTAAAAAAGGTAAAAACCCATCGCTAACGCCAATAAAGCGTTATCTAAAGAGTAATCCTTCTCTGGTCATAAAAGAAATGTTGACCCTGCACGGCCCCTGCCAGACAGTGGTGAATGCCTGTTCATCCGGCACAGATGCAATAGGTATTGGACTTTCCTGGTTGCAGGCGGATTTGTGTGATCTTGTTATTGTGGGCGGCGCGGATGAGTTGACTCCTATAGCGTACAATGGCTTTATTTCTTTGATGATTACAGATTCTGAGCGGGTAAAGCCATTTGATAAATATCGCGCCGGGTTGAACCTGGGAGAAGGCGCTGCCATAATGATACTTGAACCATTTAATGGATCGCAAAACAGACATGGAAAGACCAGGGGCTATGTCCTGGGTTATGGAACAGCAAATGATGCGTATCATTATACCGCGCCTCATCCTGATGGGACAGGATTGAAAAAGGCAATATATAACGCCCTGTGTAGTTGCGATAAAAAGGCTGATGATATTGCTTTTATCAATGCGCATGGCACAGGCACTCAGGATAATGACAGGGTAGAGAGCTTTGTTTTAAGAGATATATTTCCTGAAACGCCTTTTCTTTCCACAAAAGGTTATACAGGTCACGCGCTGGGAGCTGCTGGAGCTATTGAGGCTGTATTGACAGTTGCCTGTCTGGAGTCAGGCAAGGTTCCCGGGTGTGCGGGTTTTAATAATCCAGATCCAGACTTAAAGATATCGCCCTTAAAAACAGTTACCGGAGTAAGTGGTCATATTGCCATGTCACAATCCCTTGCTTTTGGAGGAAGCAATTCAGCGCTTATATTGGGTGGTAGAGGATTATAATTATGCGAATGGCCATTCAGGGAATTGGAGTTGTTGGGGGTTTTGGCTGTGGATTAAGCGCGTTGACACAAGCCCTGGCAGGTAAAAAGGTTTCTCCTGTTTATTTGCCAGTCAGAACTCACAGTGGTGAGGTAAAACTGCCAGTTTTACAGGCGCAAACTGATTTGCTGGAAAATTTTATCTCTAAAAGAGCATTACGGAGAGTGGATCATTTTTCTCGTCTGGCCCTTTTAGGTGCATATTTAGCCCTGCAGGACGCAGAAAAAAAAGAATCTAAAGAACGTATAGGAATAATAATTGCGACTGGTTATGGCCCGTCCAGAACAACTTTTGGATTTCTTGATTCGATGCTTGATACTGATATTACGCTAGCATCGCCAACTTTATTCTCCAATTCGGTTCATAATATTGCGGCAACAAATATAGCAATACGACTGGGTATCACTGGTCCCGCAATTACAATTTGTCAATTTGATACATCCTTCCAATCAGCCTTGATAACAGCCAGGACATGGTTAGAGCAAAAAATTGTTGACGCTGTTTTGCTTGGTGGAGTGGATGAATATTGTGAAATGCTCGGGTATTGTTATCATAGATTTTGTAGTGCTAATAAACAAGATGATTGTACAGTGATAGATACAGGTTGTACTGATATTCCGCTGGGTGAAGGTTCTGCTTTTTTTTATTTAACACCAGAGTGGAATAATGCCAAATATGGATATATTACAAAATGTTATATGAGCACTTGTAATACTAAAAAGAAGACACTATTTTATTCTATAGATAAATCTCGTAATTTTATGCTTAATGTACCTGGCGTAGAAAAATCATTTTTTGAATTGTATGGCATAATGCCTATCCATTTTGCTTTTGATATAATTATTGCACTTATTTTATTAAACAGGCAGGTAGTATTGAATGAACATGATAATGAGTATAAAAAATCGTTAATGCTTGCGAATCAGGGTTATTGTGTTGAGTTACAAGTTTAATGATAATATCTGTTGCGTTGTAAATAGTTCTATGTCGGGAAGGTGGTTGCGTTATTGTTTAGTCGGCAATGTTTTATTTTTATTCCATTGACAAATTTTGTTTTTATGCAAGCGACTATTGAGGATGCAACAATAGAAGAATAAAGGGACAGGAGGATAAAGTTGTTTTGGAGAAGGTGGGAAGGTTGAAGTGGCAAAGACAGGGTTGGCTGATACAATACAAAAAAAGAAAATTTACGTTTTATTTAAGTTAAGAGTACGTTTTTTTAGAATATGAACATGAAAAAGTAATATTTTTATATAGATGTTGAAAAAACAAAAGATGGAATATGGAAAGAAGAGAGGAAGAAGAGATTTATTTTTTTATTATGGCGTTTGCCTGAATGAATAAATATCGTTAAAACCTGATATTTTATGTGGTTCTCTGTCCTTTTCTATTCTTAGTTTATCTTTAAACCGCTGAAACTGTTCTTTGACAAATTGCTTGCTGCCCAGAAATACTCCCTCTGTTAGATATCTTGTCCTGTATAACAAACGATCTGCTGTGGTAAATTTAAACTTCTTTTTGC
>CAJXJU010000113.1 GCA_913055195.1 uncultured Desulfohalobiaceae bacterium
AACTGTGTTTTGGTCATTTAAACATTTGAAAATTCGGATTTGTTTCGGATTTCGAAATTCGGATTTCGAATTTCTCAACTTTCGGAACTCCGAAAGTTGAGTCGTGAATTCTAAATTCTGAACTTGCACTTTCAAGCAACACTTTGTAGGAAGCGCAAAAAACATCAACGGAGGATAAGATGGTCGAAAGAACTCTTTCTATTATTAAACCAGATGCCGTGCAGAGAAACCTGCAGGGCGCGATTTTAAAGATGATTCAGGAAGCAGGTCTAAAAATCATTGCCATGAAAATGATCAGATTAACCAAAGAAAATGCTCAGGCTTTTTATGCTGAACACAAAGAAAAGCCATTTTTCGATAGCATGACTACCAATATGTCATCAGGACCTGTTGTGGTTTCTGTACTGGAAGGGGAAAATGCCATTAGCAGATACCGTCAGCTCATGGGCGCAACCAATCCAGCCAATGCTGAAGAAGGTACCATCAGAAAAAAATATGCCCTTGATATTGAACGCAATTCTGTTCATGGTTCAGATACACCTGAAACCGCGGCCAGAGAAATTGCCTTCTTTTTCAATCAAATGGAGATAATTGGCTAATGTTAAAAAAAATTGGCTTTATAGGAGCGGGCAATATGGGCGGGGCCCTTATCCAGGGCCTTGCCCCCAGAGAAGATGTTGAGGTTTACGCCTTTGATTTAGACCAGGAGAAAATAAATAAGCTGGCTCAGGATATTGATTTTATCTCCTGTCAAAACCTGGCCGATTTGATCGAACATTCAGATTACATCGTTCTGGCAGTAAAACCGCAGGTATTAAAAGAGGTCATTGAGGAGATCAAAGACAATTTAAATGCAGAAAAATGTCTTATTTCCATTGCTGCGGGGATAAAACTAAAAAAATTGATCAGGTGGAGCAACAATATCTGTCCCGTAGTTCGGGTTATGCCCAATACTCCAGCCCTTGTGGGCAGGGGAGTTTTTGCCCTGTGCTTTGATCATATTCTTACTCAAAATATCGATCAAAAGTTTATCATTTCTCTGTTTGCCAGTTTAGGACAGGTCCACGTGCTCAAGGAAGACTATTTTGATATCTTTACCGCACTGGTTGGCTCAGGGCCGGCCTACATTTTCTATCTTCTGGACGCTTTTATAGATGCGGGCCTTACCTTTGGCCTGCCCAGGGATACGGCCAGACAAATGGTCTTTGCCCTGTTTGAGGGTTCACTTTGTATGGCCCAACAGAGTAAACTTCACCTGGTTGAGTTAAAGGAAATGGTCACCTCACCAGGCGGCACTACTATTGCAGGACTAAACCAGATGGAGAAGCACGCTGTCAAGGCAGCCATTATTCAGGCCGTAGAGGCAGCATGGAAAAGAAGTAAGGAATTAGGATAATCCTTTTTCTTTATCAGCCTGAACAAGTTTAGAAACATCCATCATGTGGACAAGCTCTTTAGCAACTTCTCTGGGATCAAAATCCTCACTGGTAACTTCACGCACACATAATTTCCACGCGCCATCTTCATCCTGCCCCAGATAAAGGCTTCTTTTCACTGCAGAAGTCTTTTCCTTTAAAATGCCAGTAGTAAAAAATGGACGGGCATAATCAGCATCTTCTTCTGTCCATTCGTACCGTACCTCATCCTCATTCTGAGGAAGACTTCCAAAATGCTTCTCTGCCCAATCACACTGATCAAAAATTTCTTTAAGTTGGTCATACTTTGATGCCATGATGTTCTCCTTTATAAAGTCAAAATTCTAATAATCCTATCCAGCTTTTCCATCACATCCTTTGTATCTTCCCCAATGATTCTGATCATGGGTTCTTTACCTGCCTCGCCCCTGTCAGCAATGGCTACAACCTGCTCCGGATGAGGATGGTCAGATAGTGCTGTAAATGTGCCCCACTCCAGGGTTGAACCCTCTTTTTCTTTTAAATCCCCGGGTTCATCCTGACGGTCAAACCAGGCCATAGTAAATCCAGCCTTCTCAACTGCCTCAACTATCTGCTGCGTATATCTGATGTTAACTGCACAGTGGATTTCAGGATTAACCCTGTTAGCGGCCAGAACAACTTTGGCCATATGGCTGGAAGCCCCAAAGGCTGGCCAGCCAATAATCACCTGGCCGTCAGATGTATGGGAGATACGCCCCTCAAAAGCAGCCACGTCTCTTATATTTTCTGGCCAGGGCAAAGCCAGTCCAATATTCATGCGCACTTCAGGGATAAGTAGATGAAAATTTTCCCGTTTTAAAATTTCTTTTCTCACTTCAATAAGCTGCTCTATTACCTTATCTTTACGCTTAAGTTTTATTAACGGAGCAAGATGATTAACCGGGCCACTTCCTGCCCCTAAATCAAAATTTGCCCTTAGTGCAAGCTGTAAATAATCACGCGCCCTTTGTACAGCAGACAAAAGATCATGGCCCTGCCCTAAAAATGTTGCAATGGCAGCAGATAAAGTGCATCCTGTCCCATGAGTATTTTTGGTCATAACTTTTGACCGCTTGATGGGCACAGGTTCTTTGCCTTTTATAGCCAGCCAATCAACTATCTCGTCAGGGCAGCCACTGGGGGCTGCCCCTGCATCGTTATTAAAATGTCCGCCTTTTAACAAAATAGCTTCAGGTCCCAGGACTAGCAGCTTTTCCAGCGCTAAAAATACTTCCTCTTCGCCATTGATCTTCATTCCAGATAAAATTTCAGCTTCCAGTTTATTGGGAGTTAGCAAGTCAGCCAGAGGCAAAATCTTTTCTTTTAATTTCTGAAACGCTTCTTCCTCAAGTAATTTATGTCCAGACCCACTTACACACACCGGATCTACTACCAAAGGAAATTCTTTATCTTTTAGGCCCTGACTTACCTCTTCAATAATCTGAGAGGAAAAAAGCATTCCTGTCTTGGCCGCGGCTACTGGAAAATCAAAAAGCACTGTTTGCAATTGCTTCAATACAAATCCAGAATCAGGAGCACATATACCTGTCACCTCTTTTGTATTTTGAGCAGTCAGCGCAGTAATAACTGACAGGCCATAGCCACCCAGCACAGTAATGGTCTTTAAATCTGCCTGAATCCCTGCGCCACCTCCAGAATCAGAGCCAGCTATAGTGAGAATACATTTTGGATGCATTATTAATATCCTATAAATTAAGCAACCTTTTTCATATCGCACACAGCTTTACTATTTTTGTACAAAAATTCAGGATCTAAATCTACTCCATTAGGCCATTCTATTGTATCAAAACTAATTCTTACTTGTCGAAATAAATTTTTATCTTTTAGTTCTGAAATTTTTCCTATTTCCAGATATGGCTTTAAATCAAAAATTCTCTCTTCACCATTGTAAAACTTCAATTTTAATCTGTAATCATCTAATAAACTTACTTTTTGTATGCCAATATACAACATATTTTTCTATTTCCCTCTTAACTTTTTCTCAATTTTAGCCCAGGAATCCCGCAAAGACACAGTGCGGTTAAATATAAGATGATCTTCCTGCGAATCCGGGTCAACACAAAAATAACCCAACCGCTCAAACTGCACTCTATCGCCGGGCTTACACTGTGCAAGATTGGGTTCCAGGAAACAATCTTGAAGAACCTTTAAGGAATCAGGATTGATATATTCCTTAAAACTAATACCCTTTTTCTCATCTTCAGCAGGATTAGGTTTAATAAACAAACGATCATAAAGCCGCACTTCTGCTTTAATGGCATGGTCAGCACTGACCCAGTGAATAGTGCCTTTGACCTTCCGGCCATCAGGCGAGTATCCTCCTCTGGTAGCTGGATCATAAGTACATCTCAGCTCAATGATCTCACCCTGTTCATTTTTGATTACTTCCTGGCAGGTGATGTAATAGGCATATCTTAAACGCACTTCCCTGCCAGGTGCCAGACGAAAAAACTTTTTGGGTGGGTCCTCGCGAAAATCATCACGCTCAATATAAATTTCCCTGGAAAATGGAACCTTGCGGGTCCCCATTGATTCGTCCTCTGGATTATTGATTGCTGTAAGTTCTTCGGTAACACCTTCTGGATAATTGGTAATCACAACCTTGAGAGGATTTAAGACAGCCATATATCTGGGTGCTCTTTTGTTTAAATCATCGCGCACGCAATGCTCCAGAAGTGCCATATCTACAATATTATCGCTTTTGGCAATACCAATGCGTTCACAAAAATCCCGAATAGACTCAGGAGTATAACCTCTGCGGCGCAGACCTGAAATAGTAGGCATCCTGGGATCATCCCATCCACTAACATAACCCTCATCTACCAGTTGTGTAAGCTTGCGTTTGCTCAAAACAGTATAAGTCAAATTTAAACGGGCAAATTCAATCTGTTGAGGATGACACTTAACCTTTAATTCATCCAGAAACCAATCATATAAAGGCCGGTGATCTTCAAACTCTAAAGTACACAGGGAATGAGTAATCCCTTCAATGGAATCTGACAAACAATGAGCAAAATCGTATGTAGGATAAATACACCATTTATCCCCTGTGCGATGATGACTGGCTTTAACAATGCGGTAGATTACTGGATCGCGCATGTTGATGTTTGGCGAGGCCATATCAATCCTGGCCCTGAGTACACACTCCCCTTCTGCAAACTCTCCGTTTTTCATCTTTTCAAACAATTCCAGATTCTCTTTCACGCTGCGATCCCGATAGGGACTGTTTTTACCCGGCTCGGTCAGAGTTCCCCTGTATTCACGAATTTCCTCAGCACTTAAATGACACACATAGGCCTTGCCCAGCTTAATAAGCTCTACTGCATACGCATACATTTTATCAAAATAATCCGAGGCAAAATAAAGATGCTCGCCCCAGTCAAACCCCAGCCAGCGCACATCTTCCATAATAGACTTTACAAATTCAGGGTCTTCTTTTTTGGGGTTGGTATCGTCAAAACGCAGGTGACACCGACCACCATAATCCAATGCCACGCCAAAATTAAGACAAATAGACTTGGCATGACCAATGTGTAGATAGCCATTGGGTTCAGGCGGGAAACGGGTAATCACGGTTTCATGTTTTCCAGTTTTTAAATCCTTTTCAATTATATCCCGAATAAAATTTGACGCCATTTTGTCTTCTCCCTGCTCACAACTAATTTCTCCAGATAATTTTTAATTCAAATAAAACAGCCTGATTTTTCAGTCAAATAAAAAAATCAGGGACAGAAAAAATGTAGTTCTCCTCAGTCCCTTTTTAACTTAACTTTCGGAGTTGAAAATCGGCACTCCAAAAATTAAGTAAATAACCTTCTCCAGATGCGTTTCCCAATCACATCCCCCACACCTTTATTCTTTTGCCATTATATTCCTCATCCCTCTCAAATATCTTCTCCTCCC
>CAJXJU010000114.1 GCA_913055195.1 uncultured Desulfohalobiaceae bacterium
AATACACTAATATACCAATACACCAATACACTAATATACCAATACACCAATACACTAATATACCAATACACCAATACACCAAGAGGTAAACCTATGAAGCGAAAAATAAAAGTACTATGGATTTTCATTTTCTTAATCTGCATTACTCTTTTCCCCTGTATTATTCAGGCAGAGGATACTGCCAGACAAATAACAATGGATTTTAATGATGTTGACATCAGGGTATTTATTAAATTTATCAGCGAACTGACAGGTAAAAATTTTATTATTGACAATAAAGTTAAAGGCAAGGTAACAGTTTTATCTCCCAAAAGCCTCAGTCTGGATGAGGCGTACAGGGTTTTTGAGTCTGTTTTAGAAGTAAATGGCTTTACAACTGTACCTTCTGGTGATGTTATTAAAGTTGTGCCCTCTGTATCTGCCAGGCAAAAGAGTATTCCAACATTGCACACAAAGACTTTGCCAGAAGACAAACTGGTAACTCAAATCATTCCCCTGCAACACGCCTCAGCAGGCGAGGTAAGAAAAATCCTGGTGCCCATGATTTCCAGGCAGGGACTGCTCGTGGCGTATGCACCAACTGAGACCCTGATCCTGGCTGACTATGCCTCCAATATCCGCAGATTACTGCGTATCATCAAAGAACTTGACCAGCCAGGCGCGGATTTAAAATTAAATTTAATCCATCTGGAATATGCATCAGCACCCAAAATAGCTGGCTATATAAACAAATTATTAAGCGCTCAAAAAAAGGCCCAGAAAAAACCAGGCTATGGCCTGGCCCTGGCAGATGAAAGATTAAATGCCATTGTTGTGCTTACTACCAAAGAAGATGAGCAAAAAATAAGGGAAATAATTGCCAAACTGGACAAGCCAACGCCAAAAGGCAAAAGCAAGGTGCAGGTAGTACGTCTGAAAAATGCTGATGCTACGCAACTGGCAAAGGTCCTAACCGGTCTTGCCGGCATTAAAACCAAAACCAAAAATGAGCCTATAATTTCCAAAAATGTTAAAGTTGTAGCTGACAAATCAACCAATAGCCTGGTTATCACGGCAGAACCTGATGAGTTTGCAGTGCTTGAGCCAATTATTGCCAGACTTGACTCCCCGCGGCGGCAGGTCTTTATTGAAGCTGCCATTATGGAAGTCTCAGAATCACGCATCAAATCTTTAGGAGTTAGCTGGAACCTGGCAGGCGAAAGGAATCTTTTTCATCTGGACAAGGATACAGTAGGCTTTATCGGTTCCAATCCTGGCGGTGCGCCTGCTCTTTTTAACGCTAATACACTCACTCCTCCCACAGGCCTTTCCATAGGCCTTGTCTCTTTTCCTTTTACCTTTAATGGCAATACAGTCTATAATCTTACCAGTCTGCTCAATCTGGCCAGAACAGACTCCAGTTTTAATATTATTTCTTATCCGCAAATTATGACCATGGAAAATGAAGAGGCCAAAATAGTTGTGGCTGATAATATTCCTTTTGCTACCAAAATAGATCAATCAACTACCTCTGATACAGCCATACAAAACATAGAATACAAAGACGTTGGCGTTACCCTGAAAGTAACCCCTCAAATCAATGACCAGGGTTCAGTTAGACTGAAAATTTTTCAGGAAGTCAGCCGTATCGTCAATCAGGTAGTATCAGACGAAAGCAACCGCATTGTAGCCATAGCGCCTACAACCAAAAGAAGAACTGCTGAAACAACTGTAGAGGTCAAAAACGGAGAAACCATTGTCATTGCAGGATTGCTGGAAAAGGGCAAGGAAGATACAACCCAGGGAGTTCCTGGCCTGGGTGATATTCCTGGTCTGGGCTGGTTGTTCAAATCCAACACCAAAAAGAACAACAGGACAAATCTGATGATCTTTATTACTCCTTATGTCATCAACAATCCCAATGAAGCGCGCAAAGTATATCTGACCAAAGCAGAACTCCTGGACGAAATACGCTTTGGCCCTGATGGTAAGGCAGATGTAATTATTAAGCCGTATATATGGGCGGGGTTTTATTGATAAATGTTGAATGTTGAATGTTGAATTGTTTTAATATGTTATGAGCCAGCTCTTTTGTTAAAAACTTAAATTTTGACTTATTGCAGCAGTATCAAACAGAGAAAAAGGATGCGTTTTTCACTTAAAACTTTTCTTCTTAAACATAATCTTCTTGCAGAAGAAGAATTTGATTCCCTGGCCAAAGAGGCACAGAACAAAAATATTCCTCTTCTTGCCTATCTGCTACAACAGGAAAAAGTAGAAGAAAGCCAGTTGTTGCCGTTATTGGCCAGGGAGCTGGGCATTGAATGCAAGTCTGAAATTCCGGAAGACGCTGTACAGGTAGAACTGGTCAAAAAATTACCTCTGTCCTACCTGAAAAAATATAACATCCTGCCTTTGTCTTTTCAGGACAAACGGTTAAGTATAATAACAAATCTGCCATTTCTGGATAATATCCTGCTGGAGTTGAAAACTGTTTTCCAGGCCAGGTCCATAGAAATAAGCCTCTGCACCAGAAATGAAATCATTACGGCCATAAACCGGGTTTATGGTCAGGTTGAGGATGAAGCAGATGAAATTATAGAAGACCTGGATAAGGAAAGTGATGATTTTTTAACCGAACTTGAACAGGGAAGCATTGATTTACTGGATGAGGCTGATGATGCCCCTATCATCAAGCTGGTCAATCATATTCTCACCCGTGCAGTACGAAGCGGAGCCAGTGACATCCATATTGAGCCTTATGAGCATAAATTAAAGGTGCGTTTTCGCCTGGATGGAATTTTATATGACTTTTTAACCCTGCCTCGCAAAATCCATGCTCACATGGTCTCGCGGGTCAAAATCATGGCCGGGCTTAATATTGCTGAAAAAAGACTGCCCCAGGATGGAAGAATTGAAATAAAAATCGGCAATAGAGAGGTTGATTTGCGCGTATCCACCCTGCCAACCAGTTTTGGGGAAAGGATTGTGCTCAGGCTCCTGGAAAAAGGAATTCGCCTGCTTGCACTTACTGACATCGGCATGGAAAAAGATGATCTTGCCACTTTAAAAAATTTACTCAATCTGTCTCACGGCATTATCCTTGTTACAGGCCCAACAGGCAGTGGTAAAACAACTACATTATACGCTGCGCTCAGCCATATAAATTCACCAGATAAAAATATCCTCACCATTGAGGACCCTATTGAATACCGTTTAGAAGGCATAAATCAAACCCAGGTTAATGCCAAAATTGGCCTGACCTTTGCTTCTGCCCTGCGCTCAATGGTCAGACAGGATCCGGATGTCATATTGGTAGGTGAAATAAGGGATATTGAAACAGCAGAAATTGCTATCCAGGCAGCTCTCACCGGTCACCTGGTCTTTTCCACCCTGCATACCAATGATGCACCCAGCGCTGTGACCAGACTGATTGATATGGGAATTGAGCCTTTTCTTGTTTCATCCTCTGTGCGAGCAATACTGGCCCAGCGGTTGGTGCGTGTTTTATGTCCTGAATGTAAAGAACAATACATGCCTTCAGCCATTGAAAAAGAGCAATTGTCTTTAAGTCAGGAAAACAATAATGTTATTTATCGGGCTGTTGGGTGTGAAAATTGTCTGCAAACAGGATATAAAGGCCGGACAGCTATTTTTGAGCTGATGGTGTTAAATGATGAGATACAGAGTCTGATCTTAAAGTCCTCTGATGCCAATGTTATCAGAAAGAAAGCAATGCAAATGGGCATGAAAACCCTGCGTCAGGATGGTATGGAAAAGGTCAAGCAGGGAATAACAACATTAAGTGAAGTCCTGCGCGTAGCGCATCTTTAAATAAAAATGCCTGTTTACGAATACCAGGGATATAATCGCCACGGCAAATCCATTAAAGGAGTGATTGATGCTCCAGGATCAGCAGCAGCCAAAAACAAACTGCGGCAGCAGGGGATTTATATCTCCTCGTTAACTCAGATTACAGCCTCCAGAAAGGAAAAAACCACTTCTTCCCTCCAGATTAATCCTTTTAAGCCACGCGTTAATAAAAATGACCTGGCAATCTTTTTACGGCAACTGGCAACTCTTTTAAATGCAGGGCTACCTCTGCTCAGGTCTTTAAATATTGTTACGGAACAGATGAAAAATTCTCCCCTGAAAAAAGTACTCATCCAGATAAAAGAACGTATTAATGAAGGGGCAAGTTTTTCAACAGCCCTTGAAGAACATCCCCATATCTTTAATCAAACTATCACATCAATGATTAAGGCCGGTGAAAATTCCGGCACTCTGGAGCTGGTTATGGAACGGCTGGCTGATATGACTGAACAACAACTGGAACTGACACGTAAAGTTCAATCAGCACTGGCCTATCCACTTCTCTTGCTTGCGGCTGGCATCAGTGTAATCTTTTTTTTAATGGGCTATATTGTGCCCAAAATAACAAAAATATTTTTTGATCTCAAACATGCTCTGCCACTGCCCACAACCATTTTGATTGCCATCAGCCATCTGTTTCAACATTATTGGTGGCTACTTTTTGGCGCTATTTTACTCTGCTTTATTGGTCTGTATAAATATAGCACTACTACCAGAGGAAAAAGAAAACTTGATCAACTAAAGTTCAAATTGCCACTACTGGGCAGTCTTTATGCAAAAATTGCCATTGCAAGATTTGCCCGCACCCTGGGCACATTGATCAACAATCATGTTGCCCTTACAACTGGATTGCAAATTGTTAAGGGTGCCATTAACAATGACATTTTTACTGATGCGATTTTGCTTATGCAGCAGAAAATTACCCGGGGAGAAACAATGGCAGATGCCATGCAACAAAGCCAGATTTTCCCGGCTCCTGTAGTGCAGATGGTCTCTGCTGGTGAACAAAGCGGTAAACTGGGGGATATGCTTCTGAAAATTGCCCATAGTTATGAAAATGAAATCTCTTCCAGATTGGTGGTAATTACCTCCCTGCTGGAGCCAATTATGATTTTACTCCTGGGCGGCCTGGTGGGCTTTGTTGTGCTGGCAGTACTATTACCCATTTTTGAAATGAGTCACCTTGTGAAGTAATTTTAACCAGGAAGTAGGGGTAGAAGGCTAAAGGCTAAGGGGCGTACACAGCCAATACACCAATATACCAATATAATAACCAACACACCAATGACCAGCATACCCTTTCACAATGCACCTGATCCCTATTTCTTTTTTCCCTCCAGGCAGCATCAAAAAGCCCTGGACCTTTTGTTGCAATTTTTGCGGGGCAAAAAAGGGCTTTTTTTACTGATGGGTAAAATCGGCACTGGCAAAACAACACTGTGCAAATATATTCAGCAAAAATATAGTAACGAATTCACCATGTTACTTTTT
>CAJXJU010000115.1 GCA_913055195.1 uncultured Desulfohalobiaceae bacterium
TAAGAGGCTTACACTTCTTACGCTTCTTGCGCTTCTTGCGCTTCTTACGCTTCTTACGCTTCTTACCCCAACATCGCCCTTAACTGCTCTCGCAGTTGCGCTAAAGTAAAACCAGCAACATTAACCCCTTCTTTCGGACAGGTAGCCATGCACACCCCGCAACCCTGACATAAGGCCTTATGCACTTCAATGTGCTTTGGGCCGTCAGGTTCTTCCTGCACCAGGGTAATTGCCCCGTAAGGACAAACCCCAACGCAAAGCGCGCATCCATCACAATTTTCCAGATTAACTTCTGCTCTCAGCGGTTCAAGAGCCAGCTCTTCCTGAGAAAAAAGTCCCAGTACCTTGCTTGCCGCTGCACTGGCCTGAGACACGCTATCCGGGATATCCTTGGGCGCCTGTGCCGCTCCTGCCAGATAAATGCCCATCGCAGCAGACTCAACCGGTCTGAGTTTGGGATGAACTTCATCAAAAAATCCATATTCATTGGCCGGAGACTTCAATAATTTTGCCAGTTCCTTTGCTCCCTTGCTGGGCACAACAGCAGGAGCCAGGACAACCATATCCGCCTCTATCTCTACAGCCATACCTGTCAGGGTATCACTGCCCCAGACCACCAATTTATCATCGCGCTGAAATACCTTGGATACTTTGCCCCGCAAATAGGCAATCCTCTCTTCTTCCATGACCCGCTGCACAAACTCTTCATATCCTTTGCCTGCTGCGCGCACATCTATGTAAAAAACATAGACCTCTCCATCAGGCACTGCATGTTTGAACATGAAAGCATGTTTTGCAGTGTACATGCAACAAATCTTTGAGCAGTAAGCGCAGCCATGCTCCGGGTCGCGGGAGCCCGCGCATTGAATAAAAACAATCCGTTTGGGAATTTTACCATCTGATGGACGCCTGATCACACCAGCAGTTGGACCTGATGCTGTAACCAGCCGCTCAAATTCCAGCCCGGACACAACATCGGGATAAAGCCCACCGCCATACTCTTTCAAATCCTCCACCGGCAGGAGATCATATCCGGTTGCCACCACAATGGCCCCTACCTCTATCTCTTCTTCTTCAGGCTCCATCAAATAATTAATTGCTTTGGGGCCACAGGCCCTGTAACATTGGTCACAAACAACAAGCTTTCTGGTATTCAGGCAATTTTCCAGATCTATTGTATATTTAAGAGGCACAGCCTGAGAAAAGGGAACATATATGGCCTTACGTCCTCCCAGGCCCTGTTCAAATTCATTGGGTACAATCACCGGACATACATCCGTGCAATCTCCGCAACCTGTACATTTGACAGGATCAACATAGCGTGGCTTCTGTAAAATTTTTACTTTATACTGACCAACCACACCCTGTATTTCCTTGACCTCTGAATAGGTATAAAGATGAATTTTCGGATGTTTGGCTGCCTCCACCATGCGGGGAGTTAGAATACAGGATGAACAGTCCAGAGTGGGAAAGGTCTCGCTCAACTGGGCCATGTGACCACCCAGGGATGGGGTCTTTTCAACAAGATAAACATCAAAACCACCATTAGCGATATCCAGAGCAGCCTGGATTCCTGCTATTCCACCCCCAATAACCATCACCTTGCGGTTCAGAGGGACACTCAAAGGCTGCAAAGGCACAGCCTTGCTAACCTTGGCAACGCTTGCCTTGATCAATTCCAGGGCCTTGGCAGTTGCCTTTTCCGGCTCATGAGAATGTACCCAGGAGCATTGCTCTCTTATGTTTGCAATCTCTAAGAGATAGGCATTTACTCCGGCATCCTCCAGGGCTTTGGCAAAAGTTGTGGCATGCATTTTAGGACTACACGCTGCCACAACTATATGCGTCAGGCCAAGCTCCTTGATCTGATCCTGGATTGCTTTTTGACCGGGTTCACTACAAAGATAAACATAATCGGTCGCGTAATAGACATCTTCCAGTTCAGCGACTGCCTTTGTCAGGCTCTTTATATCTATTACCCCGGCTATATTCTTACCACAATGACAGATAAATACTCCAATGCGCATTAGCTGTTCTCCACTGTTTTTGTAATTCCTAATGCTTCGGACATAATTTCCGTAAAGTAATACACAGGCATATCTTTAAAACCTGGATAGATAGCCTTAATATCTTTTTGGCGCTCTTTAAGATTAAAAGAACACAATGGACAACTTGTTATGACAGCTTCAGCGCCATTTTCTCTTGCATTTTCTAAAATCCTGTAAGCACGTCTGGCCACAATATCAGGCTTCACCGCTGTCATATAACTACCGCAACATTCAACCTGATAGGGAAAAAATACAGGGTCAGCTCCTAACCACTGCATAAGTTGCTCTAAAACCTCAGGCTGTTCACAGTCATCAATGGCAGCTTCTCTGGGACGTAGCAATAAGCATCCATAATAGCAGGCAATCTTCCTGCCAGCCAGATCATTCTTGACGGCCTCTTTTATTTTCTCCTCACCTGTTTCCTGAAGAAGCGTTATAAAATGTTTAATCTCTACCACACCTGTAAAATCAGGCTCTTCTTCCATAAAGGTATTTATCTTCTGAAGCCGAACAGGATCTTTTGTTACAAACTGTTTCGCCTGAACCAATGTATTATAACACATGGAACAAAGTGTGGTTAGAACAGTATAACCCAGACCTTCAGCCCTGGCCAGAGTCCTTACCGGGCCCAATTGCTTCATTAAATCGTCTTCTGCCAATGAATAGACAGTCCCACAGCATGTCCATTCAGGCAGCTCTTTTATGTCGATTCCCAATGACCCGGCTATGGCTAAGGCTGATGTCTCAAAAGATTTTGCCGTTGTCTTAAGCGTGCATCCGGGAAAATAAGCAATTTCCATATCTGCCTTCCTTGGTCTAACAGGTAAATTTACGCATGGCACTAATTAAAGCAATCTGAGGAAGTGGCTTTTTCACCATTTCCGGCGGGGCTACCTGATCACTATTAGACTGGCGCAAAATAGTCGCTCGCACCCCTTCCATCAATTTAGCCAGATTAACTCCTTTGGGGCAGCGGGCCGCACAGGTAAAGCAACTCGCGCAAAGCCATATAGTGCGCTTCTCTAATACAGCCTCACCCGCACCTATTTGCAGAAAACGGATAATCTGATTGGGCAACAAATCCATTTCTGCAACCATTGGGCAGCCTGCAGAACATTTACCGCACTGGTAACAGGCAAAAACATTTTCACCACTTATTTCCTCAATTTTTCGCAGTATCTCATTATTTTGTTTCAGCGTAACTCGCAATTTTGTTCTCCTCTCAGATAAATGCTTTAAAAAAACCTCCAGCTTTTCTAAAAATTTTCTCTAATCATCTCTTTAACAAATTGCGCTCCTTTTGCCAATTCCTGATTTTCCTCATCAGTCAACTCAATTTCCAGCACCTTTTCCACGCCTTCTTTACCTAAAATCACTGGCAAACCAAGGGCACAATCAGACAGTCCATACTCTCCTTCCAGGCAGACAGAACAGGGCATCACTCTTTTCTTGTCCCGCAAAATCGCATCCACCATCTCTGCTGTTGCTTCTGCTGGCGCGTAATAAGCGCTCCCTATCTCCAGCAAGGAGACTATTTCAGCGCCTGCATTCTTTGTCCTTTTGACAATCTCTGGCCACTTTTCCTGTGGAAGAAGCTCCTTCAAAGGCACTGAATTAACATTAGCCAGCCGAAGCATGGGTATCATGTTTTCCGCTGTATGCGCTCCTATAACCATAGCATTAATATCATGTGGAGCAATATTCAGTTCAACGGCAATAAAAGTCCGCAACCGGCTGGAATCCAGCATCCCTGACATGCCCATAATCTGATTGCGGGGCAAAGAAAGCGTGCGTCGAACTACTTCTACCAGAACATCAACAGGATTGGTCACTATTATTACCTTTGCATCTGGTGAGTATTTAAGACATTCACTGACAGCATTAACAACAATTTCGCAATTAATACCTATCAGTTCCTTTCTGGACATGCCAGGCTTTCTTGGAATACCGGCTGTTACCACAACCAGATCAGACCCTCTGGACAGGGCATAATCACCTGTTCCTTCAATATGTCCATGAAACTCACTAATGGGTGAAGCCTCAAACAAATCCAGTCCTTTGCCAGTTGATAAACCATCCTTAATATCCACCAGCAATATATCCGCTATATCTTTGCCTGCCAGACAATGCGCGGTAGTTGAGCCTACCATTCCAGCACCAATAATCGACACCTTATGTCTGCGCATTTTTCTCCCCTCTGTTTTTTTATAAATTCGAAATCCGAAATTCGAAATCCGAAACAAATTCGAACTTTTTAATGTTCAAATGCCCAAAACACAGTTGATTAAGACTATTTCTGGAAAATTTAAGAGCAACTGGATCGTTTCCTGAAATCAGGATTCTCCTTTATTGTTATTTAATGTTAAAATTCTAATGCGATTGCCCTACATTGAGTGCGAAAATAGCGTAATCAAGTGAGTTTTGATCTTTTGAACATTTGAAAATTCGAATTTGTTTCTAATTTCGAAATTCGATATTTGAATTTTAGCAATGCGGGGTTTCCCCCGCATCGCTTTTTTAGCCCACTTCACGCGGCGATTCTGTAGCATACAAAATATCATCCATTGGATGACGATAAAGTCCGGCTTTAAGCCGTTTTTGATCCAGAATGTGACCGATTATGCCAATGCTGCGGCCAAGGACAAAAACAGCATTCAATGTTCCAGCATTAATAATTTCACCAATTTCCTCTGAACTAAATCCTAAGTTAGCCAGCAAATCCACAAACAAGACACCAATACACCCATCCACATTCAAAATCAGATTGCCCCTTTTGGCTGTTGTCACCTTTTCTACTTCCAGGGCATAGTCCAGATATTTGGTGGCAGGGAACTTCTCCTTTGCGTAATTCTTTAACAACTCAACTCGCTTGTCAGGATTGCGCACGCTCTTGATTTTATGCCCAATACCCTGAATCAGGGTACCAGCGGCTTTCATCTCATTCACCATCTGTCTGGGAGTTTTGCCCTCGTCACAGAACTTGCGGAAATAATAAGCAGCTCCATCAATGGCGCCACCAAACCTCGGCCCAATGGTCAAAAGCCCGCTGGCCAGGGATGAAACAAGGTCTTTACCAGCCCTGGAGGCTACAATGGCATTGTGCGCTCCAGATACGCATGGGCCGTGATCAGCTACGATCTTTAAGCACATCTCTATAAATTCACCAGCCCATTTTGGTAAACGGCATTTTAACCAGAGCAAACCAATGACATCGCCAACACCCATGCCCTGCCCAACAACTGAACTGATGGGGATATCATTGTAAGTTGCTTCCTCACCACT
>CAJXJU010000116.1 GCA_913055195.1 uncultured Desulfohalobiaceae bacterium
AACCTTTGTCCAGCATGGAAGAAAACGTGCTTTCCGCAGCTCCGAAAGTTGAGTTTAAGTCAACCTTTAAAATAAAACAAATCCAATTTATCTTTATACTTACGAACTCTTTTTTGACGCAAGGTCTTTAAAATATTGCCAAGTGCCAGAACTTTCTTTTCCAGAGACAGCAAATCATGGCTATTATCAATTATCAAATGACATTTGCGCAATTTATCAGCCTGTGGCCAGTGCCAGGATTCAATCTGAGCCATCTGTTGCTCTGTCCATCCTCTCGTCATAAGTCTTTTTTTACGCTGCTCATCCCGGCAAAATATCCCCACGAGAACCAAATCTCCAGTCTTCCAGCCAACTTCTAATATCAATGGAATTTCTGCCACACACACTCTTTGCCTTTTATGTCTCTCCCAGAACTTGCGCAATCTGAATTCAACCAGGGGATGGATAAGCGCACCCACCTCTTTGCGCACAGCATCGCTGTTCAACATTGCTGTAAATAATTTTTTTTTATCCACCGCTCCTGTTGGGTCAATAAACTTCTCTCCAAATCTCTGAGCAATCAAAAAAGCACCATCTCCTCCGGCCCTGTACAGACTGGCCACCTCCTCATCAGCACTAAACACAGGGACACCAATTTTTTTAAAACATTTAAGAACTTCTGATTTGCCACTGCCAGGATTTCCAGTAAGCACTATGCGCTGTGTTTCCCTTGTCAAGAGCAAAGGAATACGCCAGAAATCCTCAGGCGGAGGACAGGTAAATTCCATTTCTTCTCCTGATTCTGGATGGCTAAAGCCCAAACTCCAGGCATGAAGAAGCTGCCTCTTAACCAGTTTTGCTATACCTTTTCCACTCTCTCCCAGAGCGCGGAAATTTGTTCCTCCATAGACATTATCACCTATGATGGAATGACCTGAGTGCGATAGATGCACTCTAATCTGATGTGTTCGGCCGGTAAAAATCTTCACCCGCAAAAGGCTCCATCTGGACTGCGTATCTTTTAAGACCACTGCATATCTGGATATGGCCCTGCGCCCACCTTTTTTTACTACAGCCATCCTGGTTTTCGCTTTTGGATCCCGGCCAATGGGTAAATCAATTTCGTCCTGCTCGTTTTCTGGCACTCCAAAAACCAGGGCCAGATATTCCTTGTGCACTTCCCTGGCGCTAAATTTGCGCATCAACTCAATCCTGGCGTACTCGCTCAAAGCAATAAGCATAAGGCCGCTGGTATCTTTATCCAGACGATGGACAATGCCAGGACGATCAGAATCTTTTTGAGCTAACCGGGGGTAATTATAGACCAAAAAATTGACCAGAGTCGGGCCTTGTTCTCCTGGGGCAGGATGGACTGTAAGTCCGGCGGGTTTATTTATAACCAGAATATGCTTGTCTTCATAAATAAGAGCCAGTTGCCCGGAGATTGCGCGTGTTTTATTCTCGCCTCCGTCAAAAGGTAATACTCTAACTTTCTGGCCAGAGCTGACTTTAAAACCAGGCTTAAAGATTGGATTTCCTTCAACACTAACCAGACCCTGTTTGATCCATTTCTGTACTCTGGCCCTGGTCACACCTTCTTTCAGACCCAGAGAAAACAAAAATACATCCAGCCTCTGACCATGAGCATTATCTGGCACAATAATATCGCTGGGCCTATCCATGTATTTCTGTGCCGATTCCAGCCCGGGTAAAGAGTTCCAGGATTATTGAATTTTCAACACGTCCGTCAATGATATGCGCCTTTTCAACGCCGGATTCAACCGCCTCAAGACAGCACTTGAGTTTAGGAATCATTCCGCCTCTGGCCACGCCGCTTTCAATAAGTTCCACGGCATCTCTCTTATTCAGGGAAGAAATAATCTGGCCCTGCTCATCCAGGACCCCTTGAACATCAGTAAGCAAAATCAATTTCTTGGCCTTTAGACTTGAGGCTATAGCAGCAGCCACAAAATCAGCGTTAATATTGTAAGTTTCACCCTGTTCATCAACACCGACAGGGGCAATAATAGGAATAAACCCTTCTTTCTGTATAGATTTGATCAAAGTTATGTCCACATCAACCACTTCGCCTACCTTGCCCAGATCAATAATCTCTGGCGGTGCATCTTTTCTATTTATGACCATCTCCAGCTTCCTGGCCAGGATCGTGCGTCCATCTTTGCCTGAAAATCCAACAGATCTTCCACCATGCAGATTAAGTAAATTTACAATCTCTTTATTCACCTTGCCCACCAGGACCATCTCCACAACATCCATAGTGGCGGCATCAGTGACCCGCAAGCCCTCGCGAAATTGACAGGCAATTCCCAGTTGATCGAGCATCTTCCCAATCTGCGGGCCTCCACCATGAACTATCACAGGGTTCAAACCTATATATTTCAGCAAAACCACATTTAAGGCAAAACTCTTTTTTAAAGATTCATCAATCATGGCATGGCCGCCATATTTGATGACTATTACCTGCCCATAAAACTCGCGAATATAGGGCAATGCTTCTAACAAAATCCTGGCTTTTAATTTTTCCTGTTCCAATGCCTTTTACCTCATCTACATCTTATACTTAATATCCTCTAAATTATATTTCTCTAAAACCTCTGCCCATCTTTTACTTTCCTCGTCCTGCAAAACCACTTGATAATCTCCACGTTTTATCTGCTCAATCTCATCCAGGATCTTTTGACTGACCATAATCGGCGCCTTCGCTCGCAGGGCCAGAGCAATAGCATCAGAGGGTCTGCTGTCAATACGTAACTTTTCTTCGTCCTTCAAAAACACAACCTCCGCAAAGTAAGTTGAATCCTTTATTTCTGTTATTTCAATATACTCAAGCCTTACGCCCAGAGTTTCTAATGTATTCAAAAAGAGATCATGGGTCATGGGCCTGCTCAATGTAACACCGTTTAAGGGCATGGAAATAGCCATCGCCTCTAACGCGCCGATCCAGATGGGCAAAATATATTTTTCCTCTTTATCCCTTAAAATAATTAATGGCATCCTGGTCTGTTCATCCAGAGCCAAACCTACTACTTCCATTCTAACAAACATAGACGCCTCCCTTTTGGAAAAGTATGAAGGAGAAAGGATGAAGGATGAAAAAAAAGATGCTGGCGGAAATAAGGAAATAATGGCGAAACATAGGAGCCTGAATCCGTGGACATTATTTTTCCTGCTTATACCTTCCCCTCCCTCTTCATCCTTCATATTTCCGCCTTCCTCCTCCCCCTTTCATCCTTCATCCTTTATATTTCATCCTTCATACTTCATCCTTCATCCTTTATATTTCATCCTTCATCCTTCCAACATTTCTCCCAGCAAAGAATGCTTTTTGGCCTGAACAATTTTCACCCTGATTAATTCTCCTGTGAGGTCTTGATCGCTTGAACCGGGGATATTTACCACGCGACCTCCTGAATCTCTTCCCCGCCAGAACTTCATGCCTTTGTCCTGCTTTTTGCTTGGCCCCTCAACAAGAACCTCATCTACTTTGCCCACTCGCTGAGAATAGCTTTTTTGGGTCAATTTCTCCTGTAACTCCTGTAAAATAGCAAGCCTTCTGACTTTAACCTCTTCTAAAACCTTATGGTGCATTTTTTCCGCTCGCACCCCGGGTCTGTCTGAATATTTAAAAGAAAAGGAATTTTCAAAACCTACCTGCTCAACCATTTCCAGAGTCTGCTTAAAATCCTCTTCTGTCTCTCCAGGAAAACCAACAATCAGGTCTGTAGTCAAAGCAATATCCGGACAAACTTTGCGCAGGCTATCAACTATCTCCAGATACTCTTCTCTGGTATATTTTCTGCCCATGAGTTTTAAAATACGGTTAGAGCCAGATTGCAAAGGCAAATGTAGTTGCGGACATAGGCAAGGCAGGTCACCAAAGGCTTTAATCACCTCATCAGCAATGTCTTTGGGATGGGAGGTAGTAAACCGAAGACGCTTGAGTCCGTCAATAGCTGCCACCTGGCATAAAAGTTCAGCAAAACTTACTCCATCCCCAAACCTGTCGAGCCCGTAACTGTTTACATTTTGACCAAGCAAGGTAATCTCTTTAACCCCTAAACTTACCAACGTCCTGCACTCATCCAGAATGGCCTTGCTTGAGCGAGATTTTTGTCTGCCGCGAGTATAGGGAACTATACAGTAGGCACAAAAATTATCGCACCCCTGCATAATATTTACATAGGCCTGGGCCGGCATCTTTTCTGGCCAGTGATTCTCCCGCTCTGGATAATAGTCTTCAAAATCAAGAAAACTCAATCTGAGATCAGGTTCCCTGATAAGCCTTGAAATGGCCTGAGGAACCATGACAATCCCATCAGTGCCAAAAACCAGACGTACATGAGGAAAACGCTGAAAAAATTTTTTCCCAATCTGCTGGGCCACGCATCCCCCAACGCCAACAAAAATATCCTTGTTTTTGTTCCAATAAGATTGCAAACGCCCCAACAAACTATATACCTTTTGTTCCGGCTTCTCGCGCACACTGCATGTATTGATGAGAAAAATGTCTGCTTCTTCTTCCTTGCCCTGCTCAAACCCCAGGGCTGTCAGGGACCTGCATAACCAATCAGAATCACAGACATTCATCTGACAACCAAAAGTAAAAACGTGGAATTTCATGGTTGGTTACCTGGTATGAGTCGCCTCCAAAAAGGGACTTTTTGCAGGCGAATTCTACAACATCTACCCCTTAACCCTTACCTCTTACCCCTTAATCACTTCAAAATTTGCATCAATCCTACAATCACAGCAGACTGAGCAATAAGCATTCCCATGATCCATTTGATAAGCTCTGCTTTTGTCCGCTCTATTTTCAGCTCTAGTTCTGCTTTTACCTTTGCTATATCGGCTTTCACTCTTTCAATATCAGCTTTTAGTTCAGCTCTGACCTTTTCAATATCAGCTTTTAGTTCGGCTCTGACCTTTTCTATATCGGCTTTCACTCTTTCAATATCGGCTTTCACTCTTTCAATATCGGCTTTCACTCTTTCAATATCAGCTTTTACTTCAGCTATATCCCTTTTAGTTGCCAGATTAGATTCGATTACTTCTCTAAAAACCTGTGCCTGGACCTCTGCCTGTTGTTGTGGCATTCCAGCCTGGATTAATCTTTTGGCATAGGCCAGAGTATCAATTGGTATTACCTGAGTCATAATGCCTTCCTGTCTGGTTTTTCCTATTTAACTCAACTTTCGGAGTTGAAAAAATATTCAATATTTTCAGTCAGTTACAGAGTCGAATTCTCAGTGTATTCAGTTTTCAGGAAACGATTCGCATTGGCTTAAATCGCCAGAAAATCGTCTAAATCAACCGTGTTTTGGTCATTT
>CAJXJU010000117.1 GCA_913055195.1 uncultured Desulfohalobiaceae bacterium
CCTATTTTATAATTTACTGAAAAAATTAAACATTTTTTTAACTCAGAAAGTTGAGAAAGTTGAGTTAATGGCTCCAAAAAATAAGGATCAGCGGAGCCAGGCATAAGCGGTAATAGGCAAAAGGTTTGAGAGTAATCCTGCCTAAAAGGTGAATAAAAAACCTTACTGCTGCCCAGGCAGAGAAAAACGAGACTACAAAACCTATTGACAGAATTTGTAAATCTGAAGTGTTTAAATTGTTCCAGCTTTTTAATAGGTCGAAGCCGGTAGCTGCAAACATGATGGGAACTGCGGCAATAAAAGAGTATTCAGCAGCAAGCTTGCGCTTTGCACCCAGAATCATTCCACCCATAATTGTTGAAGCGGACCTGGAAAACCCGGGCCAAAGGGCCAGGCATTGAAAAAAACCAATGCCCAGGGCAGCCATTGGGGTCAATTCATCAAGGCAGAAGTATTTTTTTCTTCTGTTTAACTTTTCCACTAAAATAATGGCTATAGCCCCAACTCCCAGGGCCCAGGCCACAGTAATGGGATTAAACAGATAGGTTTTGATCTGTTTATGAACCAGAAGGCCAAGGATTGAGGCGGGAAGAGAGGTGAGGAATAAAAGCCAGAGGCCATAAACGCCAGAAAACCTTTTTTGTCTGTCAGGTTTCACAAGTCCCCAAAAAACCGGCCAGTAAAGAACTACAACAGCTAAAATCGCTCCCAGTTGAATGACTATTTCAAATGTTTCAGCCTTTTCGCCGGTAAAAGAGAGTAAATGGCCAGCAATAATTAAATGGCCAGTAGATGAGACAGGGAGGAATTCGGTCAAACCTTCAACTATTCCTAATATAGTAGCAGTTAATACTTCATGCATGGCAAAATGAAACCTCCAGAATTTTGTTGATATAGTGCGATTGCTCCAGGTGAGATTTCCCTGTACACTAGCCTTTCTTAACTTGCAAGAGTGAGGCAGATGGGGTACAGGGCTATCTCATCTAATTTTTATCAACGCACGTTCGCCTGTCCCCGCACGGAAAAATTTACTTTTTGCAGGCGACTCTGTTCGACGTTGTAGAACACTTAAAACTTTTAACATTAAAACCAGGAGAAAACATGACTACAATTATGTCTGATAAGAAGAATGTAGAAAAGGCCATTAAATGGATAGATAATGGACTAAAAGAAGGTAAAGACGTAAACGAATTGTTAAAACAAGCTGGAATGCTCTTTAATTTGGGTCCAAAAGATGAGCAATTTGTGTACAATTTTTATAAAAGAGAAGATAAAAAGAATTAATTTTTATGAAGATATTGATTAAAGAAAACACAAAAGAGATTTTTCTTATCTTTTGTATCTGTATCTTTTCCATTTTATCTCTTCTGCTTATAGGAAGGGTTTTGCAACTTAAAGATCTCTTTATTGGTCAAAGTGTAACTTTTTTTGATCTGCTGAAGGTATTTATTTTTTTAAGTCCGGCTTTTCTAATTTTACTTATTCCTGTTTCCTGCATGTTGAGCATTTTTCTCTGTTATTTACGTATGGCCACAGACAGAGAACTTATTGCGCTGCAGAGCGCAGGTCTTTCCATAAAAGAACTTTTATCATCTCCGTTATGTTTTTCTATTTTTTGTGCTGGTTTAACAGCCCTTGTCTCATTTTATGCTCTGCCATCTGGTATGGACAGGTTTCGCCAGGTGACCATGGACATTATCAGGTCTAAAACTCAGCTTGTTCTTAAGCCTGGCGTTTTTTGCACAGATTTTCCTGGGCTTACTCTTTTTGCTCAAAAGGTAGATCCTGGACAGGCTAGACTAACAAATGTCTTTGTAGAAGATGCTACTAAAAAGCATGTTATTGTCACTATTTTAGCTCCAGAAGGGAGCCTGGTTACAGATTCACAAAAAGGGGAAATGTTTTTTACCCTGTATAATGGACAAATTTACCAGCAGACCAGTGAGGATTTTTCAGTAATAAGCTTTTCCAGATATAATCTTCGCCTTGACTTATCTAAAATTCTGGGAGGCTTTAAACTTGATGATAAAAGGCCAGGGGAGATGTCCTGGCAAGAACTAAAACAGGCACGTAAAAAGTTGGCTTATAAAAAGAATGAGGATTATCGAAAAATAATAATGGAAATGCATAAAAGATTTGCCTTGCCATTATCCTGTCTGGTTTTGGGGCTGCTTGCCCTGCCACTGGGCCTGTCTCTGGAAGGAGTTGGCCGCCAGTATGGGGTTGTATTGGCCCTGGTATTTTTTCTGATTTATTACGCTATGTTTTCTGTTGCTTATAGTCTGGGAGAGACAGGAAAACTTCCTGCTCACGTCTGCCTCTGGATCCCCAATTTTATTTTTACATTTTTTGCTATCTCTGGATATTATTTGTGCAGCAAGGGTCGAGAAATGTCGCTTTTGCAAAGACTTCGTTTACGCGACAGGGCAAGTAAGGGTTAAGGGATAAGGTGTAGATGATTAAAACCTTACATAAATATCTTTTTCGCCAGAATATTTATTATAATTTTATTATTCTTTTTTCTGGCATTTCCATTTACCTGTTAATTGACGTCCTGGATAGGATTGATGACTTTATTGATGCCAGGGTAGGATTTGGTGTTGTTTTAAAGTATTACATTTTGAAATTTCCTTTGATTATTTCCCAGGTTTTGCCAGCGGTGTTCTTGTTAGCCTTGCTTTTGCAACTGGCTCTTATGCATCGAAATAAAGAAATTTTAGCTCTTGAGGCAAGCTCAATTTCTTTAAAAGAATTACTGGTGTTTTTTCTCTCCTATGCTTTGATCTGGTGCTTTTTTCAACTTTTCTTTGCTGAAGGGCTGGGGGTCAAAGGTCTCAGAGCTACCAACATTATCTGGAAGGAACAGGTGCGCAAGAAACAGATAGCGAAAAAAAGACTGGACAATTTATGGTTTAAAGATGGAGCCTATTTTATTCATGCACGCAAGACCTGGCCGGCTCAAGGAAAAGGTGAGGATGTTAAGATATATGAAGTGGACCTTAATGCGAATAAATTAAAATCAATAATCAAGGCCAGGACATTCATTGTTCAAAACGGACATTGGGAACTGGAGGATGTCGAGTTAATAAACCCGGAAACATTTACCAGGGAAAGAAAAGAACAATTGCAACTTGCCGTTCAGGTGGACATCAAGGCCTTTCTGGCTACAGGTGTTGCTCTTCCTCCTGAATCCCTTTCTTTGTGGGAGTTAAAGGCCTTGATAAACAAGCTTAAACAAAGTGGTTCCAATGTTGAAGTTTTACAGACAACACTTTATAGTAAATGGTCATATGCATTTTCCATTTTGGTCATGACCATTTTAGCCTTGGCCCTGTCCACATTTATCAAAAGTATTTACTTGCTAATATTTTCAGGACTGATCATAACTTTTTTTTATTACGCTATATTTATTCTGGGCGTGAGCCTTGCTGAAAAAGGGATATTGCCTCCGTTTGCAGGGGCATGGTTGGGTAATATTTTATTTATTTTCCTGGGATCTTTGAAAATTGTCTGGCAAAGCCGTAGATTTTAAGATTTGCCACAGTTTGTTTTTGCCCTGTCCTGTTTTACTGGAAAAAAGTAAAGCTGGATCTGCCAGGCCAAGTAATTCTTGCCAGGTTTTCTGGATAGCATTTTTTTGTTTTTGTTTGCATTTGTCAGCCTTTGTTAAAACAGGGATAAGTTTAAGCCCCATATTTTGAATATAAGTGGCAAGCTCCAGGTCCAGGGCTTGTGGAGTTAGCCTGGCATCAATAATAATGACAACAGCTTTAAGGAACTCATTGTTCTGAAAGTATCGTTCAATTAATCTGGCCCATTTTTCTCGCTCTTTTTTAGAGCAGCGAGCATAACCATATCCAGGTAGATCTACCAGATAAAAGTCTTCAGGGTGGACCAGATAAAAGTTTAAACTGCGCGTTTTCCCTGGAGTGGAACTGGTTTTGGCCAGTGCTTTTCTGCCAGCAAGGCAATTGATGAGGGAGGACTTGCCCACATTAGACCTGCCAGCAAGGGCAATTTGGGGCTTGGGCATGATTTCCAGTTGATCAAGAGTATAAATGGTTTTTATGAGACTAAGTTGACTGTGCATTTTTAATGTTGGATGTTGAATGTTGAATTTTTAACCTGAATTTCAGTTGAATTCCAAATAACCAGGGAGAATTGACATGTTAAGGTATTTTTCAGCATTATTTTGTTTTGTTTGCCTTGTTTCCTGTACTCAGGTCAAGCCTGTTGGCAAATTTTTTGACTCAAACCTTGGTTCTAAGCCCATAGTTGAAAAGACCAACATCAAAGTCGTTCTTACAGAGCAGGAAGTAGCAAACCATGAGGATATGGAAACTGCCTTCTGGGATAGAGCCATGCGTAAAGGTATGGAATCGCTTGCACGCAAGCTCTTACAAAAACATATCCTGGTCAAAGGGTCAATCGGGCAGGTACCTTCTCCGAAAAATGTTTATTTTTTCCAAAAAATTGGTCAGGTTTCTCCTGGTAAGTTGCCTGTAACAGGCGATTTAACCCAGGATTTCAGTTTTGAACTTACATTTATTCCTGACTGGAAAATAGCCGGCCAGATCAAGAAAATAGAAGAAGATAGATATATTGCCGGAAGCTCAGACAGGGTCTTGATGGTTTTGTTTGACTATTATCCTTTAAAATTGCCTGCTTATTTTTTAATTGGCCGGCAAACTGTAGAAGAAAGTAACAATCTGATTCGTATTATTGGGTTTGGCAAACTTACTCAGGCCCTGGGCCCTGTGGCCAGAGTTAATATAAACAAAAAGTATAGTGGAACTCTGGCCCAGGGGCAAATACTGGAGACGGAACAGGAAATTCTGACAGGGGATTTGATATTTTTGGTTATGGTCAAGGCCTGGGCCAAACCTGAAGCACAGCTAAAAAAAGAAGAGTTAACAACTGATACTAATGAGGTAGTGGTTGAGCCCAGGTTCGTTGAGGAGGAACCACTTCCCCAGGAGACTAAATAATCAAACAGTTTTGTTTCGGATTTCGATATTCGATATTTTCACGGTAAAGGAGTCTTTATGTCTAAATTTAAATTTTTGATCGTCAATGGCCCTAATCTTGGTTATCTGGGGCAAAGAGAACCTGAGATTTATGGGTCCCAGTCCATGTCTTCGCTAGGGGAAATGCTTGAGAAAAATCGCCCTGGTTTCAAACAGTTGGTTGAGTTAAGCCTGTTCCAGGCTAATGGCGAAGGGCAGATTATTGACCGCCTTGAACAGGCATGGAAGGATAAGTTCCACGGCCTGGTGATCAATGCAGGGGCTTATACACATACCAGTCTGGCCATTG
>CAJXJU010000118.1 GCA_913055195.1 uncultured Desulfohalobiaceae bacterium
TGGAATATTTTCTCAATCCTATTTTATAATTTACTGAAAAAATTAAACATTTTTTAACTCAGAAAATTGAGTCTGGCAAGATTAATAACTCAACATTAACTTAAACTAAAACTTTAAAAATAATAAAAATTCGTAATCAATTTAACCAATTAACCAAATACAAAAATAAAGGAAGGGAAAAAATGTTTAAACTATTAATTTTTATTGTAGCTGGTTATTTTCTTTATAAACTTCTCACCAATGACAGAAAGAAAAAAAGGGAAATGCAGGAAAAGAAAAAAGAAAATCTGGCCGCCAGTGGTGAAATGGTCAGGGATCCGATTTGCGGGACTTATGTACCCAAAAATGGAGATATTCGGGTCAGGCAAGGTGATCAGGTTTATTGTTTTTGCAGCTTTGAATGCAGAGATAAATTTTTAAAACAACTTGAGCAAGATTAACCAATAATTTGTTCCTGGGCGCTTAAAAAGCGGCTTAACTGGCCGCTTTTTTAATATATACTATTGTCTCATAATGTTAATTATGTAAACTTTTATAAATATCAAATCATCTGCCCTTTTACCTGACATGACCGTCAACATCCTTAGTCGCCTGCCTTCCTGTCTTCCTATCTTCTCATCTTCCTCAAAAGGCAGTTACCGGTCTCTGGACAGAACTATCTTCCTTTATTAACTGATCTGACAGGTTTGACATCTCATGACAGAAATACCTCCGTTGACAAAAAAACAGCCTGGAGAAACAAGATGGCAAAAAAATTTTATCTGGCTTTGACCATATCTTTATTGCCGGTGAT
The DNA here is from genome assembly GCA_913055195.1 of uncultured Desulfohalobiaceae bacterium. GTDB lineage: Bacteria > Desulfobacterota > Desulfovibrionia > Desulfovibrionales > Desulfonatronovibrionaceae > Desulfovulcanus. The sequence continues at coordinate 794 of CAJXJU010000118.1, forward strand.
ATGCTGGGCAGCGAAAAAAAGAAGTATGCCTTATGATCAATGGCTTTTACACTTCAAAGCCTATGACGCGTATGTTCGTTATCTACAAACCAAAAACCCGACGCCTGAATCCATAATTAGCCAGGCCAGACTCTTACTTACCCTGAACAAACCGAGTTCCTCATTAGACATTTTAAAACAATTTGAAACATTACCAGGATTTGAGGGTCAAAGACTATGGCTCATAGGTAAGGCTTATCGGATGTTGGGTAAGTATGACCAGGCAATATCCAGCTTTGTAGCGGCTGCCAGATATTTTTCAAAGGCAAAGTTAAAAGCTCTATTTTCCCGGGAAAAGGAGCTGGACAGACTATGGCAGGATGTATGTACTCTCTGGTTCTGGCAAACTTTGTCATCTCAAAAAAAAGAGCGTACAAATTTGACCCTGGCTGTGCAGGTGGCCAGAAAGGTCTGGCCTGACCAGGTGTTGTGGAATAACTTTGCAACCATCCTGTCAACTGATGAAAATTGGGCCTATTATCTGGATGAACATATCCCCCTTCTTGTGGCCAAGGCTCTGTCTGCCCAGAGTATTAAAAATTGGTCTTTAAGCTCCAGCCATTTAAACAAAATAACTAACTTAGCAAAAGGTGCAGGTAAAATTAAAGATTTCTGGATTGGACTCGAACAGTTAATCCATAAATCTAAATCTGGCAGTTCTCTGGTTGAAATAGATCTGCAAGCTGAAAAAGCTTCTGCCTTTTTTGAAGTTTATGGTTTCAGATTGAAAAAAATAATCCCCAATTACTGGTTTGTTCCAGATATTGATCTCCCCTCCTGGAAAAATTTTCTGGATCAATTAAAAAACGTATCTCCGGAAGCAGCATTAAAACTCATTAAAAATGAGCTTTCGTCCTCCCTTTTATCCACCAGAATTAAATCAACTCTGAAAATCCTTTTATTTATCTATCAAGTTCAAACAGACAGGTTTGACCAGGCTCTACAAACCTGGGCTACTCTGGAAAATTATAAGGATATTCCCTTAAGCCTTGCCCTGGCAGCAAGTTTGCTGACCAAAAGCGACCATCCCCTTCTCCCCTATTCTGCTTCCTTTTACCCTATTGCCAGGGATCTCCTGCAGGCAGCAGGTCTTGGTTCCACTTCCCATCAGGCAGCTAACTTCTGGTTTAAAACTGAAGGAAAGGATATTAATGCTCTTTCAACTGCTTATCCTTTAGATCATCTATTAAGTTACCTGTCATGGAAAAACCAGTTAGAAACACGAAAAAGTTATGTGGCAGCCAGGCATCTGGCCTTTTTGTTCCCCAAAACACCTGCTGGCCAGAGTGGATTTTTATTTCTGGCTCGTGCTGCTTATAAAAACGGATACAAAACCCTTGCCTGGAAATATTTGCAAAATATCCAGGAAGAACTTCTGGATTCTACCAAACAACTTGATCTCATTGAGGCCAAGGCGGGTATTTTAATGGATTTAGGCCAAACTCAGGAATCCCTAAAGACATATACTTTACTCTTAAGCAAAGCACCAAAGAGATTGCCGGCAGAAAAAAGATTAAAACTGGCCTTGCTTGCCCAGCAAAGCAATAAATGGGAACTGGCGGAAAATATTTTGACCAATCTATGGCAGGAAAGAAAAGACCTCTCCCCTGCCCTGCAGGCGGAAATCCTGTTCTGGCTGGGAGAAGGATCTCAATATCAGGACAAAACAGACCAGGCCCTGGATTACTATCTGCAACTTGCGTGGCAGTTTCCTGAAGAAAATATCTGGGCCATCACTGCCATGTACCGTGCTGGACAAATTTATGAACAAAAAGGAATGCTGGAAGCTGCTAAAAATCTGTATCAAGCAGTTTTGAAAAAAGCTGAACGCAAGTCCCAAAAAAAAGCAGCCAAACAAAGACTTACTTCTATTGAAGCCAGAGAAAAGAGGCAAATTATAGACAGTGGGGTAATGTTTTAATTTTGCACGGATTCAGGATATCACTCATTTGTGATATCCATGTTGTTCAATTTTTCTATCAGGTCACCGCGGCGGAAAGTCGCTGAAAGTTGTTGCAATGAAATTTCATTTTGCCCATAAAGTTGTTTCAGAGCTTTATCTACATCTTTCACTGATGCTGAAAAATAGAGCTCTCCCTTTTTATCAATTAGGCTCGTAGCATCATTAAAATACTTATGGTTAAGCGATTCAAGAGGAATAGCAAGGTCTTTCAGCAGGCGACGGCCCATCTGCATAGCAATAAAACATGAACCATATCGAACAAAAACCGGATCATTCGTATGAGGGCGGCGGCGATGATTTTCTGCAATTCGATAAAGTAATACAGCAGTAATTACCTGTGTGCCTGTTAAATTATCTGTAAAAATAATATGATATAGTTTCCCAAAATGTTCTCTGGCAAAAAATTTAGCTTGATGGGGACGCTTACGCCAGACAGCCAGAACAGCTTCTGCAGCTACTCCTGAAGTTATATCCCTGGATTTGATACCCTGACTGCTTCGCTTGCGACGATAAGTGTATCCAAGCTGGCTGATATCCATTTCCAGCCGTTGTTGGAGTTCATCGTTTGCTCGAAGATCGCGCAGATCAACAGGATTCTGACTGTTGGTTGCAAGTGTGATTTGTCGTACAAGATCTTCATTGTCACTGGGAAGCTGGTAGAGGCGCAAAAGAACGTATGCTGGCGGATTGTCATCTAATAAAGGATATTGTTGTAATGTTTTATAAATGGTCATACAGGTCTGTCCGCCATTAATAATCTGCAGATTTTCGATCCGTACCTGATAATCGCCACTCTGCAATGCATTATACGCGAATTTATCGCAGGTTAAAGTGATGCCATTGTTATAAAAATAGAAATTGCCGCGTTCAGGACTGAGTAATGTCTCCCTGATCGCTTTATTCACACGGTTGCCTTGCAACCCCAGATAACGACGGATGTTTCGTTCCAGGAGGCGTTCCCCGTGGCGCTCGATCAGGGCTGCAACCTCCCTGACTGATATTCTACCTACAAGAACACGGCTGAAATCCATGTCCTCAACAATAGCCTTGCCTGTCAGTTGTAGAGTGTCATTGACTGGTTTTGCAGCCTGAAGTATCGTCACCAGGCGATCATGATTAACATGCTCCCATGTAACCTGGTTATTAAAACTTTCTTGAACCTGCTTGATAATCCCTTCTGCTGCCTGGTTCCATTTTTGCCCATTATTACAGGCAAATGCGCGTACCTGGGGGATATAACCGTCTCGAATAAGGCTCCTGGCTTCTTCAACTTTTATTTGTAAACGCTCATTGATTTGTTGGAGCTTAGCTGCAGGATCAAAAATACACCTGATCGCATTTACCAGGGTTAATATTCCAGATTCAGGAAAGTGTGCATTACCCTCAAGATTTTTTTTGTATTTGGCCTGAAATAAACTGATGGTAAATTCGTTATCGTGTTCTTCAGAAATGTGCATGGCATCTATACCAAAATCTCCCCCTCCTTCGGTCAGGCAGTCAAACGCTTCGTCATCTTCCAGGTCGAGCATGGTCTTAACGCAGAGAAAAACAAAGGCAAGAGATTTTAGCCTGTCATCATCTGTGATATGCAACTCATCAGCGGCTTGCTGTCTAATCTCCTCACATACAGATATAAGGCGCTGATCAATAATGGATGCATTGATATTCACTTCTTATCTCCTATTAATTAACTTACTCATCCTTTTTCATCTTTTTCCGTGCAGCGCGTTTTTCAGCTACGGCACGCCAGGCAGAGCGCAGGCATTTTTAATTTCTTCCTCTTCTGCCAGAAAACGGGCAAAAAGCATCCTGTGCCAGTGCTCGTAAGCTACTTCTTCAACAAGACGCTCAATGCTCTGTGTTGCAGTTTCAGGATCGCGGCGATCACCAGGCTGCCGGCCATGAATACGTAATTTGCGGCGCAGCTTTCGCTGATCTTCAGAAAGATATTCAAAAGGTCTGGCTTCACCAACTCCAGGCTGTTCCAGTGCAGCTCTGGCTCCTTGCTCCGCGACCTCGCGGGCTTCCTTAATGGCGCGCTCAAGCTTGTTTCTCAATATTTTTTCCAATACCTGCATTATTCTTCTATCTCATTAATAATTTTTTTTATTCCAGCAATCAAAGCAGCAAAACTTCTGGAGCGGTTATTTGTTAGATCAAGATGAGGTCCAATTGCCCTGGAGCCAGCGATTTTTTGATATTTTTTTTGAGTTAAGCGAACCAACTCGCCAGCAGGATTGGAAAGTTTATCCGGATCACGATATTGTCTTTTGTTTTGCATTCTAGATATGCCACTTAGACCGAGCCCCTTTTCTACTGCACATAAATCTCCCAGATAAAACTTTCCAGTTCACGACAGGCAATACGCACCAGTGCATCTGGTTTGCCTGCTCGTCTGCATTTGGTTAATAGTTTGTGCTTTAGCTCAACACAATCGCCAGCATCCTGATCGCATATAATCAGAAAGCGAGTATTTGGCATTTGCCAGCCTTTGAGAC
>CAJXJU010000119.1 GCA_913055195.1 uncultured Desulfohalobiaceae bacterium
TGTCGCTGTTCGCCTGTCCCCGCACGGAAAAATTTACTTTTTGCAGGCGACTCTGTGATTGGTGTTTGTGTTAGGATGTTGCTTGATACCAATATTAACCCTGGAAGTAAACAGGCATGATTCCCGGAAAATCATGGATTACGAATTAAAGATTGCCATAAAATCTGGCTCGGTGAAATTTTTAAGAGCAAACTGAAATAAAAATAACCAAGGGCCCAGACCGGGATAGACAACAGGGCTATCCACTGGAACCGGGCCAGGGCCATGACTCCGGCAAGAAGGACCACGCTTAAAAAGATCATTTTTAAGGTCTCATTTGCGCCTGTAAACCAGGTACCAATTTTTTTGCGTAAATAAAAGTTCAGAAGCAAAACATTGATCCAGGATGAAATACTAACAGCTAATGCCAGCCCAACATGATTGAGTCTTTGCATCAGAGCGTAGCCCAGAGTTATATTGATGAGCATGCATACAAAGGCAATTTTAACAGGAGTTTTTGTATCTTCTAAAGAATAAAAGGCTGAAACCATGGACCTGACACAGGAGAAGGCTGGAAGGCCCATGCCGTAGCCCACAAGAGCATTGGCAGTGGCCTGGACTGCTTGCAAAGAGAATGCGCCACGGGCAAAGAGAATTTTGATTAAAGGATAGCTTAATCCAATAAGACCAGCGGTGGCCGGAAGGCTAATAAACAGGGTTAAACTTATGGATGTGTTCAGGGTATTTTTAAATTCATCCATTTTTTTCTCAGCGGCCAGTCTGGATAAGGACGGCAGCGCTGCGGTGCTTACAGCCACTCCAAAGACCCCCAGGGGAAACTGTACCAGACGATCGGCATAATAAAGATAGGAAATAGAACCCAGAGGTAAAAATGAGGCCAGTATAGTGCTCAAAACTATGTTTAATTGATACACAGCCGCCCCAACAATGGTAGGCAGCATTAACCTGCCTATTTTTTTTACTTCCTTATTTTTAAAGGCAAATGGCCCTTTCCATTTAAAACCAAGTGATTGAAGGAAAGGCTGCTGCAGGAGCCATTGACCAAACCCTGCTGCCAGTACACCAAAAGATAAAAATAATGGAACATTAAAGTGAAAAAAATAAGCTATCAGGGCAAACGAGATGAGAATTATGTTCAGGACGCAAGGGGCCAGAGCCGGGGCCAGGAAGTGATTCATGGAATTTAATATGCCCATGCACAGGGCTACAGAAGAAATAAAGATGATATAGGGAAAGCAGATGCGCACAAGTTGAACAGTTAAGGTGAACACCTCTGGATTTTCTTTGAATCCTGGCGCTATCATTAAAGTTATGGGCCTGGCAAAAAATACGCCCAGGCAAACAATTACTCCCAGAATGATTAACAGCCATATCTGAACAGAGCGGGCCAGCAGGAAAGCCTTTTGTAATCCCTGTTCGTTTTTAGTCCGGGTAAAGACCGGAACAAAGGCCATGGTCAGGGAGCCTTCTGCAAACAGACGGCGCAGTAAATTGGGCAGACGAAACGCCACAAAAAAGGCATCTGCAAATGGCCCAGCGCCCAGGGAGAAGGCAATGACCAGGTCCCGGACAAAACCAAGGATACGACTCAATAAAGTTGCTCCGGCTACGAGGCTGGCATTGCGGGCCAGAGAATGGATAGAAGAAGCAGTGGTGTGGTGGACTGCCATTTATCCACTTACATCCCAAGATAGATTTTTTTGATTTCAGGATTCTTGAGTAGTTCTTCTGATTTGCCTTTCATGGCTACTTTTCCTGTATCCAGGACATAAGCATAATGAGAATTTTCAAGGGCCAATTGCACGTCTTGTTCCACCAGAAGAACTGTATTGCCTTCTTTGTTTATATTATGAACTATTTCGATCAGGTCATCCACTATTAATGGAGCAAGGCCTAAAGACATTTCATCCACCAGAAAGACAGTTGGGCGGCCCATCAGACCCCTGGCCATGGCCACCATTTGCTGTTCACCGCCGGAAAGAGAGCCGGCCTTTTGTTTTCTCCTTTCCTTTAGCCTGGGGAAAAGAGTATAGACATGATCCAGGTCTCCTGCAATTTCAGGATCATTTTTACGGTGATATGCACCCATCAGGAGGTTTTCTTCCACTGTCATATCAGGGAACAGCCTTCTTCCTTCAGGTACATGGATGATTCCCTTTTTTACAATTTCATCAGAAGGCAGTCCTTTTAATGACTCCCCATTATAAATGATATCCCCTTTTTGATAATTCAATAATCCAGACAATGTCTTCAAAAAAGTGGTTTTTCCAGCACCATTGGAACCGACAAGGGCGACAATAGAACCCTTTTCTATTTTCAGATTAATATCCCATAAAACCTGAACATCTCCGTAAGAGACATCTAAGTTTTTAACTTCTAAAAGGGCCATTTTTTCTCCTTTTTATGCTTCATTTTCACTATTAGCCAGAAAATCAAGCTGCCAGTTGTTTATATCTTTTCCCGAGGTAGGCTTTGATAACCTTTTCGTCGTTTAGAACCTTTTCCGGGGTACCTTCTGATATTTTTTCTCCCTGTTGCAACACAAAGATTCGATCACATATAGCCTTGATTACACGCATTACATGCTCAATAACAAAAAGTGTTATGCCTTTTTCACGGATTTTGAGGATTAATTCAATGGCCTGATCAATCTCTCCGGGATTTAGGCCCGCCATAACTTCGTCAAACAGGATTACCTCCGGCCCCATGGCCAGGGCCTTGGCCACTTCCAGCCGTTTTCTGGAAGCCACATTCAGGCTGTCGGCCTTTAGGGTTTTATATTTTCCCAGACCAACGAAATCCACTACCTCTGAGGCTATGTCCAGGGCTTGCTTAGTTGAGCGCTTTTTACCTTTGCTGCCGAACATGGCTCCAACAGCTACATTTTCCAGAACTGTCATCCCTGGAAAAGGTTTGACAATCTGGTAAGTCCTGGCAATTCCCAGCCTGCCAATCTGGTAGGGTTTGAGTCCCTTTATGGACTTACCTTTAAAGAAAACGTCGCCACTGGTTATGGAAATATTGCCGGATATCATGTTCACAAGGGTAGTTTTACCGCTGCCATTGGGTCCGATCAGACCCAGAATTTCTCCCTGATAAAGCTCAAAATCGACATTGTTGTTAGCTCTGAGGCCTCCGAAATCTTTTGTGAGCTTGATTCCCTTTAAAATAGGCTCTTTTTCCATAATAAAATCCTTTTAATGTTGTTGTATCATGGGCCAAAGGCTAAGGGCTAAGGGCAAAAGGCGAAGGAGGTGCATCAATTTTGTCCGCCATCTTTCGTTTTTATTTTTCATCCTTCCTACTTCATCCTTCATCCTTTCCCTGATACTACACTCTATGTTGTCTTATATTCTCCATAAAATAAGCCATGCTTATTTTTCTTTTTCCGCTTATTATATCATATATCCCCCTGGGAGCGAACAGGATGGCAATAATGATTATTGTCCCGAAAAACAATGTATGGGCGATCAGGAAATGATTGGATAAGAATTCGGAGATTATTTCGATGGAAATTGCACCGATGAGGGGGCCGAACAGGCTGCCGATACCTCCGAAAACAGCCATAACAATCATTTTTACAGTTATCCCGACATTAAAAACTGGTTCTGGCTTAATAAATCCTTGCTGATAAGCATATATGCTTCCAGCCAGTCCGGTAAAGAAACCGCTCAAACAAAAAGCCAGGGTTTTAAAAAGGGTTGTGTTTATGCCTGCTGAAGCTGCTGCATCCTCGTCTTCCCTGATGGCGATCAGTCCGTATCCCAGCTTGTTTTTCAAAATGAAGAAAGTAACAATAAGCAAAATTGTTAATACCGCAAAGGATACAAAGTAGAAAAATTTATATGTAACATCAATGGGTAAATCAGGCATGGGCAGATATAGGCCGGAATTGCCCTCTGTGATTTCCAGATTTTGGACCAGTGCCTTCATTGCTTCGGCAACACCTAAAGTGGCGATTGCAAAATAATGTCCTTTAAGCCGCAGTATAGGCAGGCCCATTAAAAGGGCAAACAAACCACATCCCAGGCCGCTCAGGAAAAGGGCGAAAAAAAAGTTCAGGTTCCACAGATTCATGAGCAGTCCGGTTAAGTACGCTCCTATCCCAAAAAATACTACGTTTCCAAACGAGCCATAGCCGGTATAGCCGCCAATGAGGTTCCAGGAACTGGCCATGATAGCAAAAAGAATAATATCCGTACAGAATCTGATGATAAAGTTGCCTACAGTAAAAGGGACTGTCAAACCGATCAGAATGAGTGCTATAACAAAAATATTTTTTTTCATTTTTGAACTTTCCCTCCTAATATCCCCTTGGGCATAAAGATGAGAACCAGTACAAGTATGGTAAAGCTGATCAGATTTTCATAGGTTGAGCCGAACCAATTAGTTCCAATGGCTTCAACAACGCCCAGAGTAAGGCCGCCGATTAAAGGCCCTAACATGGTTCCCAGCCCCCCAACTATAGTTACTACAAAGGATTTCAGGGTTAAATGCCCGCCCATGATCGGATTGACAGGAAACAGAATCGCCCACAAAGTACCTGCGGCAGCTGCCAGACTCGTACCTATAGCATAGGTTATGGCATAAATATTGGCTACTTTAACTCCGGCCAGTTTTGCTGCTTCTATATCCTGGGATGTAGCCCTGATAGCCCTGCCCAGCCGCGTTTTATTCAAAACTATAAAGAGGATAATACTGATTATGATGGCCAGGACAAAAGCAGCTAGTCTTACATAGGGGATTGTGGCCCCCAGGAACTCAAAATTTGCTGCTGCATAGGCAACCTTGACCTTGCGAACATCAGCAGTCCACAAAATTAAGGCGGCATTGATGATGAAAATTTCGATTCCAAAGGCCAAAAGCAGGGTGATCAAAATTTCAGCTCTGATAACAAGATTGATCAGACCTTTTTGAATGACATAACCTATGAGAAACATGATGGACATGGACGCAATTAAACTGACAAAAGGATCAATACCCATTAATTCAAACAGCCAATATGAAGTATATGCACCAAGCATAATAAATGCGCCATGCGCGATATTGATAATATCCATAACTCCCCAGATGAGAGACATTCCCAGAGCCATAAGGGCATAAAGCCCACCTTTTAGGATCCCATTAATGATAACCTGTAAGAGCATTTTTGTTTCCCGCTATTCTTTAGAAAAAAGAAGCTGGGAAGTTGAGGAGATGAGAAGTTAGGCAGCGTTGTAAGTTCAATCCTGACCATAGTTCTCAAATTCCTCCACTTCCCGGCTTTTCAATAACTACTATAGTATCCAAACTT
>CAJXJU010000120.1 GCA_913055195.1 uncultured Desulfohalobiaceae bacterium
CCTTTGTCCAGCATGGAAGAAAACGTGCTTTCCGCAACTCCGAAAGTTGAGTTTTTTAACTTATGCTTAAACCATATCCTCCTGACATATTTGATCTTATTGTTGTTGGTGCAGGCCATGCTGGCTGCGAGGCGGCCATGGCAGCAAGCAGGCTGGGCCTTTGCACGCTACTTTTGACCATCAATATTGATCGCATAGGTCATTTATCCTGCAATCCAGCCATAGGCGGTCTGGCCAAAGGGCATATGGTTAAAGAGATAGATGCCCTGGGCGGGATGATGGGAGTCTGGGCAGACCAGGCTGGTGTTCAGTTCAGGATTTTAAATACCCGAAAAGGTCCTGCTGTAAGAGCAACCAGGGCGCAAATAGACAGGCAGGAATACCTCAAGGTCGTACAACGGGATATTTTTAATCAACCAGATCTCTATGTGCGCGAAGCCATGGTTGAGGAACTTCTGGTTGATAAAAATCAGATCCAGGGGGTGCGTACTTTAATTGGGGAGGAAATAAGGTCACGGGCTGTTTTGCTCACCACAGGCACGTTTTTACGGGGCTTACTCCATATTGGCCTGAAAAATTATCCTGGCGGCAGGTTCGGCGATCCAGCAAGCCAGGGGTTATCCGGCTCTCTCAATGCTCTGGGCATAGAATTAGGGAGATTAAAGACAGGAACCGTGCCCAGGTTGCGCAAGGACAGCATTGATTTTGAGAAGCTCGAAGTCCAGCCTGGTGATGACCCGCCAAAGCCATTTAGTTTTCACTCTCCTGGCATCAAATTGCCTCAACTACCCTGCCATATAACATACACCAATGAAAAGACGCATGATTGTATTCGCAAAGGTTTTGACCGTTCTCCTCTTTTTCAGGGAGTGATCAAAGGTACTGGAGCCAGATATTGTCCCTCTATTGAAGACAAAATTGCCCGGTTTCCTGAAAAGGATAGACATCAAATTTTTGTTGAACCTGAAGGGTTAACCAGTCCTGAAGTTTATCCCAATGGCATTCCTACCAGTCTGCCTTTAGACATCCAGATAGAGATGCTCAAAACCATTCCAGGCCTTGAAAATGCTCAAATAGTTCGTCCTGGTTATGCCATTGAATATGATTTTGTGTTTCCAACCCAGTTAAAATCAACTCTGGAAAGTAAAAAAGTTTCTGGTCTGTTCATGGCTGGACAGATTAACGGGACTTCAGGTTATGAAGAGGCTGCCGCGCAAGGGCTGTGGGCGGCTATTAATATTTTTTGTAAATTAAAAGGGGAAGAGCCATTTATTCTGGAGAGGAGCCAGGCATATATTGCCGTGCTTGTAGATGATCTGGTGACCAAAGGAACGCAGGAACCATACCGTATGTTTACATCCAGGGCTGAATATCGGTTACTGCTTAGAGAAGATAATGCGGATGAGCGGCTTACTCCTGTGGGGAGAGAGCTGGGACTGGTATCTGATGAGCAATGGAATATTTTTTCAGATAAACAAAAAAAGTTGAAAAAACTTTTATCGGCCTTGCAGACTATAACGATTCGGCCTGACGCCAGGACAAGAGAGCTCTTAAATCAGATAAATGCTTCTATCCCCAAGCGTTCTGTTACTTTAGCAGAACTCTTAAGACAGCCTCAATTGGGTATAAGGGATTTGTGCGTGTTCTGGTCCGGGATTGATGAATACAGCAGCGAGGTTCTGGATCAGGCCCAGATTCAAATTAAATATGAAGGTTATCTTGCACGGCAGGAGGAGCTGGTGCAAAGGTTTAAACGGCTGGAGAAAACAATAATCCCGGATAATCTGGATTTTAGCCAGGTAGCAGGCTTATCCAGGGAGATAGTTGAGAAGTTAACCCGAATAAGTCCGCGGACATTGGGTCAGGCCAGCAGAATTTCAGGGGTAACTCCAGCAGCCATATCCTGTCTGGAAGTTCATTTAAAAAAAATGGGATGGATATAAAAATTTTTTCACCCACTTTTTCAATGTTCAATTTTCAATGTTCAAGGTTGAAAAGGGCTGAGAGCCAAGGACTGAGGTCTGAGTCCCTTTAGCCCTTAGCCTGCCGCCCCTATTTATCCCCTTTTCTTTTTTACAAAATCAAGATGGAACGACTTTATGAGTTTGTCAGTTTTTTACTCTCTGGGCAGGTTTGTTCTTGACAGGACTATTACTTATAGTCAAGCTAGCCTGATACTTGCTCGAACACTTGTTTCATTTTTTAGACTTAGTTTTTTTAATCATGCCGTTGCCCGGGTCCTTATTCGTCAGATTTATTTCACAGCCATTCAGGCACTGCCAGCTATTTTTATTACCGCTCTTTTGCTTGGTTCTATCCTGGTGAACTATTTATTAAGTGTTTTGACGGGGTTAAATGCTTATGACAGAATTGGAGAGTTTATTATTTTTATAAATTTATATGAGTTGGGGCCAATCATAGCTCTTTTGACCATGTTAATTCGCTCGGGATCGGCTGTTATTTCGGAAATAGCTTTGATGAAATTAAGCGGAGAAATTGACACTCTGATTTTTTTAAATATTGAGTTGCCAGATTATGTTTTTTTGCCCAGGCTCCTGGCCTTTGTAATCTCAGGGCCAGCTCTTAGTTTTGTTTTTTGTCTGACTTCATTGATTGGAGGATTTCTGGTTTTAGGCTATTTTCATAATATTACTTTTGACAATTATATTTATCAAATAACTTCTGCTATTTCAATTAAAGATTTAGTGATTTCTTTTTTTAAACCTGTTGTAATGTCTTTAGTATTAATATCTATTTGTTTGCAAAAAGGTATGAGTGTGCAACAATCTTTTACAGAGGTGCCTGTGAAGTTGATTCAGGGTTTTATGCATACTCTTGGTGTAATTATTTTTGTTGAGATAATTTTTGTATTAATTTAATATGATTGATGAACAAAAAATAAATTATCTTTTATCTACAAAAAAAAATAGAATTTTTTTGCTAAAAGATGATGGTTTTGGTGATTATATTATCAATTTAACTTTGTTGTCCCGTGGACATATTGGACTAATTAGCAACAAATTTCCTTTTTTATCAAATCTGGATATAATTGAAAATATATGTCTTGGCTTAATGTACACTCAAAATATTTCATTAAGAAGATGTATTAATAAAATTTTTCATTATGTTAAATTACTAAATATGGAAGATTGTCTCTGGCAACGCAAAGAACAGATAAATCAGGAGCAACTAGTTAAAGCATATTTTTTGCGATGTATTGCCAATGGAAATAGTGTAATATTTATGGATTCACCAAAACGCAAATGGGTTAAGATAGTTCTTCAATGTATAGAAAAGACAAAGTTATCTCAAAATGTTTGGGTTTCAACTTCTTTGGCAAACAAAGCTTCATATAACGATTTTAATTTTGATGTAATTGAAATTTCGGATTGATTTTATGGACAAAAATTTCAAAAGTATAGAAGTCAAAGTTGGCATATTCATAGCCTTAATTTTAGCTTTATCAATCTTTATTTTAATTTATATTGGATATAAAAAAGAAATTTTTTCTAAGAAAATAAGTTATTATGTGATTAGTAAAACCGGAGAAAACATCGAACGAGGCATACCTGTTCGGCTATCAGGATTTAAGATTGGGCAGGTTGAGAATGTTTTTTTGAATAATATTGACTATGTTAAGGTGGAAATCAGGATTCTGGAAAAATATCAGAAATGGTTTCGTCAAGATTCCAGAATTATTTTAGATCAAGAAGGGATAATTGGAAACAGTTATTTGAAATTGATACCCGGCACGGAAAAGACTGCCCAGTTGCCACCAGGGGCTGAAATTTTTCTGGATAAGGTCGCTGGTTTAAATGAAATACTTGTTGAAGCGCAACCTGTAATTAACGATTTAAAAGCCATTGTCTCGAATGTTCGTATAATTACAGACCAATTCTTAGATAAAAATGGCAGTATGCAAAGAATACTGTCTAATCTTGAGCAGATTACTGAAAAGCTTAATAAAAATAGAGGGCTTATATATTATGTAACAGAGGATCAAAGGCCTGTTCAGAAACTGGACAAAATATTATCAGCAACTGATAATTTGATGAACTCTATTGATCGTCTTTTGCAGAATGCTACTATGAGAGTAAGTGACTTAGAGCCAATAGAGGATGAAATTTTAGGGATTACAAAGGATGCACGTTCGTTTGTACAGGAACTGCAGGGAATAAGGGAAGATATTTTTCCAATTTTAGAGAATGTAAAAGATATTACTATTGAGATTAAAAGGGCCACTACTGATCTTTATCGTCTTCGTCAGGAAACAGACTATGTTTTGCGAGCTGGCTCTGACCTTTTAGATGAGCTGGGCCAGAGCTGGTTGTTTCGTAAGAAAGAATTCGATTATAGTCAGATAGAGCTGCCGTCGCCATGATTTTGAAACCGGTAATGAGGGCCTTGTTGTGAGAATTTTTTTTAGTTTAATGTTAATTTTGGCTTGTTTGGCTTGCAGTCTGGCGGGTCCTGAAAATGGGCCTTATTCACCTCCATCCAATCGAAATATTCCTGCTAAGCAACGTTTGGAATTTGTTGACCTTTTTTTGCGTGGTAGGTGGGCCGATGCCAGCATTGTTTTTCGCAAAAGTGTTGATAATTTTATTCAGCAGGATGAATTTTGTGCTGCTGCGAAAAATTATTTTTTTCTTTATAACTTGTTTAAATATTTATCAATTGACAGGATGGCCTTGCTCAAAAAGGCACAAAGTCTGGCAAAACTGGATACCAGATGTCACCCTTTGGTTGACAGTACTGATGATTTGTTGACAGAAAAAGATAGGAAATATAAAGAAGTACTAACTAATTATAATTTTTCTCTAATGATTACTTTGTTAGAGAAAGAATCCGATCCACTGTTTAAATCTGTATATGCCCGTAAGGCCGCATTGATGGCAAACGAAAAGGGGAGGTTTTCTGAGGCGGAAAAATTTTTAAATCTGGCCTATGAGACTGATAAAAAGCATATCTGGACTTTGTTTTTGATAGAAGATTTAAAATTAAATTATAAAATTGCAAATGATCCATTAGAAAAAGACAGACTTCAAAAGAAAGTGAATATGTTAACTAAGTATGTCGATGATAACAGTGATGTATTTTTTTAATGATTATAATATTGTCGCTTCCTACTTATGGAGCAAAGTACAAAGAGACTTTGCGTCAATTGTTTATCATGGTTCAGGAATGCAGATTGTTGCATGGGTATTTGTTTTGATAGGTTTGATTACCCCTCGTTGGGTTTCATAAAAGTAGAAAATATATGTAAAAGTGTTGATTTCCCG
>CAJXJU010000121.1 GCA_913055195.1 uncultured Desulfohalobiaceae bacterium
AAATTATTAGTTGTTCGCCTGTCCCCGCTAGCTGTAATTTGCGAGTTCCGACTTTTTGCAGGCGACTCATCCATCTACTGTAAAAATTTCAATTATACAACATAGAAACAATTGTCTCCGCCATGTGGTCAACATCAGTCACCACGTCCGCCAGATGTTCATCTACAATAGCTTTAGGCATACCATAGACTACACATGATTCCTCATTCTGAGCTATAGCCTTGCCTCCCCTTTGCTTCAATTCCCTGATCCCAAGTAGTCCATCATGCCCCATGCCTGTCAAAATCACTCCCAATCCCCTTTTACCCACACCTTTTGCAACGGATGATATAAGTACATCTGCTGAAGGTTTATACAAAGCATCCCTGGGCTCATGAGTTACTACCACATCAATACGGCTCACTTTCTGGTCAATCTTTAAATGCTGACCACCTGGCGCGACAAAGACATGACCCGGCTTTATTACATCACCACTTTCTGCCTCTTTGACCGTAAGCTGGCTTGCTTCATTTAAACGCCGGGCAAATGGACCAGTGAATGAACCCGGCATATGCTGGGCAATTAAAATACAAGCAGGGAAATCCCGTGGAAGCTCTGATAAAATCTTTTGTACTACCGGAGGCCCTCCTGTTGAGACTCCGACAGCTACTATATCTCTCACAAGAATAGATTTCTTTTTATCGAATCCTTTTATGGTAGTGACAGGTGCTTTCTTTTTGATCCGCCTAAAAACCCGAAGATTGTCTTTTTTCCTGGCTACAGACTTTACTTTGCTTCTGAGTTCCTCTTCAATTTTGACAATTTCCAGACTCACCATGGAAAACTGTTTTGGAATAAAATCCACAGCGCCATATTCCATGGCCTTTAAAGTCGCTTCAGCTCCTTCCGTAGTCAAAGAACTTACCATAATAACCGGCCTGGGCATTTCCATCATAATGTGCTTTAAGGCTGTTAACCCGTCCATCTTTGGCATCTCAATATCCATAGTTACCACATCCGGATCAAATTTACGCACCATTTCCAGACCTTCTTCTCCATTACGGGCAACAGCCACAACATCAATCTGGGGATCTTTTTTTAACATTGTACTCAAAGCCTTACGCATAAAGGCTGAGTCATCCACCACCACAACCTTAATCACCTTTTCTCCCTCCTTAAAACATCTATTCCCTTTTCTCTTACCAGCTTAAACCACGTTTCAACCAGTTCTCCATCCAGATGTTTTCCCGCCTTAGAAAACATTATCTTTTCTACTTTATGCAGGGGCAGGGCCCGACGATAAGCTCTATCAGAAGTAAGGGCCTCAAAAATATCAACAACACTTAATATCCTGACCAACGGTGAAATGCTATCACCTTTTATGCCTTCAGGATAACCTGTCCCATCCAGTCGCTCATGATGATAGTAAACAAGATGTAAAACATCTTTTAAAGAATAAACCTGACTTAAAATTTCCCTGCCAATTACAGGATGCTTTTTAATAACATCAAATTCTTCATCTGTCAGTTTATCTGGCTTGTTCAAAATATGATCTGGAATGCCAATCTTGCCTATATCATGTAAAACCCCACCAATATACAATCTCTCTAATTCATTATCTGTCAACTTCACGCTTATGCCAAGGTGCACAGCGTAAGACGCAACTCTTTCTGAATGACCTCGTGTGTAAAAATCTTTGGCTTCCACAGCACGTGCATAAGAACGAATAATATCTTTATTGAAATCCTGTAATTTAGAATACATTCTGGCGTTCTGAAAAGCATTTGCTGCATGCGAAGCAAAAATGGATAAAAGTTGCATATCCTGTAAGGTAAATGGTTGATTATCTTCACGAAGCAAGGCAATAACGCCAACCTCCTGACTCTGACTGATTAATGGCATTATCATAACTGAAATATCATATTGCCCTTTTTTGCTCAAATTAAACGTATATTTATCCATAAAACATGATTGTCTTTCTCGTAAAGCAATACTTGACTTATACTGAATCAAACTAAATATATCTTCACGCTGGCGTAGAGTATTCCCTTTAACAACTGTTTTCACCAAACGCCCCATATCACTCTTTAAAAACAACACCAATCCTGAAGGATTAAAATTTTTCTCTATATGTTTTATAAACTCTTCTATTAATGGTTTTAATTTAAGTTGATTATTCAAAGCTGAACTCAGATTCAACATCCGCACAACATTACTTAATCTTTTACGTTCTTGTTTCTCATTTCTTGCTTTTAAAACCTTCTGGACTTTTACAAGAAGATGTTGTATATTGAAAGGTTTGGGCAAATAGTCTGCAGCTCCCAGTTGCATACACTGAACAGCAGTTTCTATGGTGCTAAATCCTGTCATAACAATAAAATCTACATCTAACTTTCTTTCTTTAACTGCACGCAAGAGATCTAAACCATTCATCTTTGGCATTCTCAGATCAGAGATAACGATGTCTATATCCTGATCCTCCACAAGTATCCTCAGGGCTTCCTGACCATCTCTGGCCAGCACCACTTCATACCCCTCATCCTCAAGGACGTCCTGACATATCTCCCTGAGGCTTTCCTCGTCATCAACAACAAGAATTTTGGCTTTGTTGCTCATGCTATTCTGGTTCCTTTATCTTGATTTTTCTTTAGGTCTGGTATAAAGTTGGGGCTTCCTTAACGGGATGTGGCTCAGTCTGGCTAGAGCGCAGCGTTCGGGACGCTGAGGTCCGGGGTTCGAATCCCCGCATCCCGACCATGACTATCCCTCCAACAACATCCACAACTGCTAACAACTTCCACAACCTTTCTTCCTTTAGCCCTTCGCCTTTAGCCCTTCGCCTTTAGCCCTTCGCCCCTTCTCCGCCTCAGCATCCCATAAACGGCCTGACCCAGCGAAATGCAAGCGTCATTTGGCGGAACCTGTCTGTGCACAAGAACCTTGAATCCCTGCCTTTTTAAGATCTCTGGCAGTTCCCTGTGCAAGGTCAAATTTTGCATGACACCGCCGCTTAAGGCCACATGCTTAATGCCCGTTAAAATACTTGCTCTTTTCACCCATTCACATAGGCCGTGCATCAGTCCCAGGTGAAACCTGCGGCTTATTCGGCCAATGTCCAATCCCTTTTCCAGATCTGCAATAATCTGAGCCATAAATTCTAAAGTATCAAATATTAAGAAGCCATTTTTATCTTCAATTCTGGCCTGATAAAAATTATCTTCTGAAAAATCCTGCACCTTTTCCAGCAAAATTGCGGCCTGTCCTTCGTAATCTATCTTTAACTTCAGCCCTAAAAGCGCGGCTACTGCATCAAAAAAACGGCCACAACTGGAAGATTTTGGACAATTCACATCCTTTAAAAGCATCTGAAGAACTATTTCATCCGCCTTTGCAAAATTTTTCATCCAGGGCCACTGCTTACCAGAAAAAACCTGAGAGCGCGACTTTTCTAGTAAATAAAGAAAACTGCGGCTTATGCGCCACGGCTCATGGATGGCTGCCTCTCCTCCAGGTAAGGGAATGGGGGTGAAGCTACCAGGCCTGGCATGAGAAAGGTGCATATTATCAACCAGAAGAAGCTCACCCCCCCACAAGGTCCCATCTTCACCATAACCGGTCCCATCAAGGGCCAATCCCAGACAAGTACCTGTAAATTTGTTTTCTGCCAGGACTGCATGAATATGCGCGAAGTGATGCTGCAAACTATATACCGGCAACCCCTGTTCCTGTGCATATTTAGTGCTTAAATAATCAGGATGCAGGTCACAAACTATGGCCTCTGGCTCTACCTGGAGAATTTTTTGTAAGTGCGAAATGGTCTCCAGGAAAAATTCA
The DNA here is from genome assembly GCA_913055195.1 of uncultured Desulfohalobiaceae bacterium. Classification (GTDB taxonomy): domain Bacteria; phylum Desulfobacterota; class Desulfovibrionia; order Desulfovibrionales; family Desulfonatronovibrionaceae; genus Desulfovulcanus. Next base: position 3,814 of record CAJXJU010000121.1, read on the forward strand.
TAGGTTTCTAAATTTTTTAAATCTCCAATGTGCTGAGAAACAAAGGCCTGGTTTTCTTTGGTCAGACAGATGGTATTTTTCAGTTCCGGGCCAACCCCAAGAACTGTGTCTCCTGAATAAGCCAGAAAAACTGGCGATGGAGTATAACCCCTGGCCCGACGAAAAAAAAGTCTTTTACCACCACCAGTATAAACCACAGAATCATCACACCGAATTAAAATATCTCTATTATGAACAAGAAAATAATCCGCAATCTTTGCAAGTCTATTTACTGCCTCTCTATTACCTAAAGAAATAGGTTCTGAACTGAAATTGCCCGATGTCATAACCAGGGCCGGCAATTTCTCCGCTCCAATATATTTTTGATATAAAAAAAGAAGAATACAGTGAAGGGGCGTATATGGTAGCATAAGGCCAATGTAATTGGTATCTGGCGCAAGATGAACACTCAGCAAGGTTCCTGAAGCCATATCTGTTTTTTTCTTTAAAATTACTATGGGATGTTCACGGCCCAGAAGGAGTTCCTGTTCATGGCTATCAATTCTGGCAATCTGGCGGACAGTAGCTATGTCCGGCACCATAATCGCCAGAGGTTTGGCTGGCCTGTTTTTTCTCTGACGCAACTGTTTGACAGCACTATCATTTGTAGCATCGCAGGCCAGGTGAAATCCACCCAACCCTTTAATGGCGAAAATATATCCTTGCGCTAAAAGGTTAGCTGTTTCTTCCAATGCTTTCTTTTCACTGTACAATTCCTTTCCCTGCCTATCTATCAGCCAGACATGAGGACCACACTCAGGACAGGCATTGGGCTGGGCATGAAAACGGCGATTTAAAGGGTCATCATATTCTTTCTGGCAGGCAGGGCACATGGGAAAACAGGCCATTGAAGTCTTATCACGATCATAGGGGATAGAACGGGTAATGGTAAATCTGGGCCCGCAATTTGTGCAATTGGTAAAAGGATACAGATACCGTCTATCTTCAGAGTCAAAAATCTCCCTGCGGCAATCATCACAAATACATACATCCGGGCTTATCAAAACCTGGTGGCCTTCACCTGCCTCACTTTTTAAAATCACAAAACTTGTTTCATCCTCTTTCAAAGAAATCTCTTTCTTTTCCAGATGGACAATCCTGGCCAGAGGCGGACATTTATGCTGTAAAGCAAATTCAAATTCTCTCAAGCTGCTCTCACTGCCCTGGACTTCGATAATGACCCCGGCAGAAGCATTCTTTACCATGCCGGTCAGGTTCAAATTCAGAGCCAATTTATAGACAAAAGGCCTGAACCCCACACCCTGAACCTGACCGTTGACAATATATAAATTTCGCTTCAAAAAAACATTAACTTTCATTGCCAAAACTTAGCACGAGCTACTAGACAAAGGCAAGGTCTGAAGGAGGCCGGAGCAGGGCTATCTCATCTAATTTTTTTAAATTTCTCGCGCAAAGACGCCAAGGCGCC
>CAJXJU010000122.1 GCA_913055195.1 uncultured Desulfohalobiaceae bacterium
CAACATTCAGCATTCAACATTGCCTGCAAAAAGGGACTTTTTGCAGGCGACTCTGCAAAATCGTACTCTTCTGGTTCTCTGAAAAAAATTTTTAAATATATCTTATCCTGACAAAACCATAACATTACAGCCTGAGGAGCAACTCCCCAGTACATTTGCGCTGCCCGCAAAAAACACACAGTATCTTCCTGAAAGGTTTGTCCTCCAGGCATTAGAGTCATGCTTTTATCCGCTATCCATCTGTCTTTTTGAATAAAAAACATTTTTTTTATCTGTAAAATATATTCGGTAAGCATATTTTGAGACAATTCTGGCATTTTTATCTCCAGAACTGTCTTAATCTGTAATTTTTTTTTCAATTCCTGTAAGGTGTTATATCGGGTTTCTGATACAGCCTCCAGCCTTTTAAAAAGAACAGGTAAATTATGAAATAAAGACCAGAGTTCAACATCTGCATCCACCAATGCCATTGCATAAACAACCAGAGGACATGGCCTTTTTATACTGTCAAACGATTTTTTAAAAAAAGCGGCTTCTGCTCTGCCACGCTTAAAACTGCAAAACCATCCCTTTTCTCCATCCAGCCCCTTAAAAACTCCCTTCTGAAAATATCTCAAAAATAAAGGCGGCTTGATATTTACAGGCTGAACATCAACAAAATCTGCAAAGCCGGGGTGTTTACCCCAGATCCCAAAAGCCCAATTGTCTTTAGTTGTGCCAGCAGGTGAGAATATCCAGGGGAATTTCATCTGGAATTTCCTGCAACATCTTTAATATTGGTTCCGCGCCCTTGATTTCATAGGCCACTTTTATCCATTTAATGGACTTTGACTGTAAAAAGCCAGCACTCTCAGGAAAATCTGAAGGAACAAACCTGGCTGTACCGTCTCTAAATTTGAGCAAAAACCTGGCCAGAGCCAGGGGACCGGAATACTTCTTCTCCAGCTTCAATCCTGGCAAATATATGGTGAGCACAACATCGCCACAGGTTTCAGGCGACCATTTAAACAGGCTACTGGCTGGAAAATTAAAGTTCTCCAGCTCATAGCATTTATCAGCACATTGCAAACTTAGTTTGCACCCGTAGGGCTGTAAGCTTGCATCTTTGTTTGCACCCACAGGCATTGTTTTAAAAGATATTTCAAAACTCTTTTGCGAAGTAAAAAACAGATTTTTCCCCTGGTTGACAAAGGCAAAAAAATCCCTGCTAAAAGGCAGCCTCTGTCCAATGGCCTTTCTCGGATAATACCCAAACCGGTCAGTTCCTACAAAAGGCTTTGCTGTGCCCTGAAGAAACTGATCAACCAGAGGCTGATCCCCGGCAAACAAAAGCTTTATTTTTTCCAGATGCTCCAGGCCCTGAATCTTGCCAATAACCTCCTCTTCCCACCTGGCTTGTAACACACAGGCAGTCTCCATCACTGCATAGTCCAGAAGATATTCAAACGGGCCTGACAGCAAAAGATAACAGAGATCAGGATTGCCATACTTTTTTAAATTCTGCCTGAACGCATACAAATCATTGGATGTAAGAAAAAAGACCGATTTACTCTCCAGCGGCCTTGTACCATAGGGGAAAAAGGCTGCTGTCATTTCAAAGGCAGTATCGCCATCTGAAGTTATTGGCTCAAGTGCTTTTAAGTGTTTTTCATACTCAAGCCACATTCTGGCCAGCCTTAAAATCTCCTGATACTCTCTGGCCTGTTTCATATCTGAAAAGGATGAAGCTGCTGCCTTTACCTTTGAAAACCCTTTCAACAATTTACGCTTTAACTTTTCTTTCAATCCTGGCTGCTGTTTCCTGGCCTGATCCATATTCAGGGCTTCTTTTTGCGCTCTGGCGAGGGTCAAAACAGGTTTTGCCCAATCAGGACGCGGCCCATCAGGCAAAACTTTTGCGGTTTGCTCTGCAAAAGATTTAAGCAGATTGAAATATGGATTGTCCTCGCCACACATTGTTATGGCCATCTCATGCCTTGACGGCCAATCCTGAAGAGCCATCTCTCCATCAGGAAAGTCCCGAATAAACTTACGCCACCTGGCAAAAAACATCTTCCCATACCAGATAGCAAAGGATTTCTTAACCTCATCCGTTAAAATATTCTCATCAGCCAGGGCCTTTTGCAAAAAGGCCATAAATTCATCAATCTTCTGTTTACCTTTTACTGTAAACGCGCCAGGAACTATTATCTGCTGTTCATTGTCATCAGACAAAGCATAACCCCAGAAGGAGCCTTGTGTAAGATCGAATTTTTTCAATTCAGGATGATTAACCACCCAGTGAAAATCCGTTCCCTTGGTCAATAAAATATTTTTCAACTGGGACAAAACAAGCTGTTTTCTGGTTTGAAGGTCATATTGAGGGGAAAAGAGAAGATAATAGCGGTAGCAATGCACAAAATATGGAGCAATTTCTTCTGTCAGGGGAGCAAAAACAACCGGAATATCATAGGCCAGGTTATCATAAACGCTTTGACCAACCTTCTCTTTATCTATCCATTGCTTTAAAATATTCATCTGCGTAACAATAAAATCTATATATTTTAAGACAACCTGTTCATCAGTAGAAGCATTCATATCTTTAATCGTCCTGGTAATATCCATATCCAGCCTATCCAGAACATACTCTTTAAATGACCTGAGATAGTCTCGCTCTAAAGCAGCCAGAATTTGATCACCATAATTAAATCCTGGCTGAGGTAAATTATAGGCCTCATTCTCACCCTGCAAATCTTCAATGGTTCGTCCATAGTTAGAAAGAAGTATCAAATTGGCACCCACATCAGCACCCAGGTCAATTTGCTTTACCTGTCTGGCATTCTGGATCATCTTCAGATTGTGGTGATATGCTCCTGCTATAAGGCCAGCCAGCCCCAGGTGAAGAAAAAGCCATGCGAACATGGCAAAGGCAATTGTCCGCCTCTTCCAGTATTGATATTCACGCAAAGGGAAAAACAAAAAGCGATCTTCAGGTAAAATAGTGGCCAGAAGATCGCGCAAAAACATTCCCTTTTCTCTCAGAGTTGTCCTGATAGTTGCAAATTTTTGCAGGCCCAGAGAGTCAAGAAACTCTGATACAACCTGACCTTCCTGCCGCGCACTGCTCAAATAAATTCCCCGTAAAAATGGCGACTCCTGATAGGGATTGGGAGCCAGCAAACCTTCACAAAAGGCTTTAAGGCCAGGATACAGCCTCTCCAGTTCCTGGGGAAAAAGCAAAAGGCCAGGATCCGGCTCCTGAGCATGTTGAGTCAATAAAAAGCGTATTTTCCGCAAACGCAGGACAATACTGGTGATGGCTTTTTGCAGAAAACTTTCCCACTCTGTTTCTGATTCATTGCACGCGTACCCAAGGCACTGAGCAAAATATTTTTCGTCAATAGCTGAAGCAAAAGCAGTCATGCCATGTATGCGATCCAGTTTAGTAACCAGTATGTAAACTGGTATTTTATGACCTGTTACGCGCATTACCTGGTCTATTCTCTTGCGCAAATACTGACCATTATCTGTAAGTTTTGTATTATCATCCTTCAGAAGATTCTCCGAAGAAACAGTTACCACTATCCCATTTAATGGCTCTTTTTTTCTATACTTAGCCACCAGTGTTAAAAAATTCTCCCATTCTTCCCGATCTGATATTTCATCAATGGGAATGGAATAACGGCCTGCTGTATCCAGAATAATGGCCTTTTCAAAAAACCACCAATCAAAATTCCTTGTGCCTGCTATCCCTGTTACTCTGGGAATATCTGTCAAAGGCGATGCCAGTCTTGAATTTTTCAGAGCAGTGCTTTTGCCAGAACCTGCTTCGCCAAGAAACAAAAACCAGGGCAGGGCATAAAGCGGATTTCCCTGTTTACGTAAATGGGACTTAGACAGCAGTGAAACAGCTTCTTTCCACTTATCCTGCATCTCCTGGAAATCAGGACGCTGATATTCCGGGACAGATTCTATGGTTTTATTATCCTCTTCTATAACCCTCTTCACAAAAAGCCTTTCTCGCCTCCTGGCCAGATAGCGCCGAATAAAGACGATTCCCAGAACCACTCCCAGCACCAGGGCACAACCTGTCAAAGCCATCCACCACGGCCAGTCATTGAGCCAGGCCCAGGCCACAATCCCCGCGACAATAAGTAAAACCAGCAGGATTAAAAAAATTTTTTTTATGAGTTTCACCTTTTAGACCCTTGTCTTGAGGTTTAAATGTTGTAACGGATGAATATCAAATCAAAACAATATAGCGCTTAGTTTATCCAGATGTAATTTTGCTAACCAATACAATGCTCCTATAATAAAAGGTGGCAAAATAAAAAGATATGGCCACGCTCTGGTAAAAAATGATGTTTTATGACGTAATTTCCTGACTTCATCAGGATAGGCTTCAGGGAAAATAACCTCTGGCAGGGCTACATCTTCATCATCCTGAAAATATTTTAAAAGATTATCTGCTTTAATTTCCTGTAGTTTATCCTTTTCATCATCACTATAATATCTCCCATTAAAACCTAATGTCAGACAATATGAATATATTTCTCTTAATTCTTTGTCATCATCAGTTAATTTTTCCATACGTTGAAAAAATTCCTGGCCAGCATTTGTGGTATGAAAATATTTGCGTTGCAATTGATGATTCATCCAATGAATCTTGTCTGACCACGAAGAACACAAAATCTTTTCATCCACAAAAGCACATACAGGAAATGATCCTTTTTTCCATTTGACATTGGAAAATCCTGCCTGTGCTGCCTGTCTGGCAGATCGCTCAAATAAAGTTTCATAGTTCTTTTTTACTATATTAAAATCTGGCTTTTCGCCCTGTTCTATCTCCTTTATCAAATAAAGGGTATAGGCGAAAATTTCCATAAAACAATCAACCAGACTGGCTTTGATTACCTGTGCTGACATCTGGCCCTTCCTTATTTTTTCAATACTACTATTTCAGCCTTTAAATCTTCAGGACATTCGTCCCAGATCAAAGCAATATTTTTATCCTTTTCCACATGCTCCCATAATGGATTTTCTCTGGCGATACGAAAATAATGAGAATGGGCTTTGCGAGGAAGGCCAGGAGGTGGGACATCTACATGTTCAAGGGGAATGCCAGGCAGGGCGCGGGCTACCAGAGTCAAAGCACACTCTAACGAACAAACTTTGACCAAATTTCTGGTAGCATCAAGCAGGGAAGAAATATCCAGTGCGGTGTGTAAAACCAGATAAAAGGTGTTTCTTAAGTCCAGGCTCTCT
>CAJXJU010000123.1 GCA_913055195.1 uncultured Desulfohalobiaceae bacterium
CTGGATACACCGAGAATTCGACTCTGTAACTGACTGAAAATATTGAACATTTTTTTCAACTCTGAAAGTTGAGTTAACGAACTCAGAAAGTTGAGTTAATGAAAATTTGACAGGCGTATTTTCTTGATGCTAGCAAATAGCATCTAAAGTTGAGGTTGGTGAATATAAAAATATTAAAAAATATCAGGAGGTTAAAATGAACAAATGTGTCACATTTAAGGTGTTGGGCCATTTATTTTTGTCTCTGGCCTTGCTTGTTTTGGGTAGTGGCCCGGTTTTTGCCGGCGATACCATCAAAATTGGCGTAGCTGGAGCACATACCGGTGATCTGGCCTCTTATGGTTTGCCTTCAATTAATGCGGCAAAACTGGTTGTTGACAGGTATAATGCCAGAGGTGGGGTTCTGGGAAAAAAGATTGAATTAATTAAAGGCGATGACCAGTGCAAACCTGAGTTGGCCACTAATGTTGCTACAAAGCTCGTTTCAGATGGAGTAGTGGGAGTAGTCGGGCATATTTGCAGCGGCGCCACAAAAGCTGCTTTGACTATTTATAAGGATGCTAAAATCGTGGCTATTTCTCCTGCTTCAACTAACCCTCCACTTACTCAAAGCGGTAAATATCCTAATTTTTTCAGAACCATAGCCCCAGACGATGCCCAGGCCAAACTGGATGTCAATTTTGTACTGAATCACTTAAAAGCTAAGAAAATTGCTATTATCCATGACAAGGGTGATTATGGTAAGGGTCTGGCAACAATGGAAAAAAAGTTTATAGAGGAGGATGGCCGGGCCAAAGTTGTTCTTTTTGAAGGTGTAACTCCTGGTGGTGTTGATTACTCTGCTGTTGTTCAAAAGATTAAAAGAGCCAGGCCAGATGTAGTGATGTTTGGTGGTTATCATCCAGAGGCATCAAAGATTGTGAGCACCATGCGTAGAAAAAGACTTAAAATTCCATTCCTCGCTGGTGATGGTGTAAAAGATATTTCCTTTATTAAGGTAGCTGGTCAGTATGCTGAAGGCGTTTATGCTTCTGGTCCAAAAGATGTCTCCAATAATCCAGAGTATAAGGAAGCTGTAAAAGAGCATAAGAAAGTGTTTGGCAGTGATCCTGGTCCTTTCTTTGAAAATGCATACGCAGCAACAGAGGCACTTTTAAATGCCATTGAGAAGGCTGGATCAACTAAATATGAAGCTATTGTTAAAGTTTTACGTACTCAATATGTAAATACTCCATTGGGTAAAATTAAATTTGATGCTAAAGGTGATGCAGAAGGTGTAGGCTTTTCTGTTTATCAGGTTAAAAATGGTAAATTTGTAGAGGTTAAATAGGATATAGTTTCTGGTGGTTATGATGCGCCTATCCTGACATAATGGATAGGCGCATCATATTTTTTATTTTTGTTCATTAAGTTAAAACTTAATCCATATAACAAAAACATATTCAGAGAAAAAAAATGGATTACTTCCTTGAGTTATTTTTTGGTGGACTGACCAAGGGTAGTATTTATGCCCTGATTGCCCTGGGTTATACTATGGTTTATGGTATCATTGAATTAATAAACTTTGCCCATGGCGAAATATATATGATTGGGGCTTTTACAGCATTAATTGTTGCCGGAGTTTTATCTTTTTTAGGTTTTAATACAGTCTCAATTCTTATTCTGGCAACGCTTATTGCTGTAGTTTATTCATCTGCTTATGGTTATACGGTTGAAAAAATAGCCTATAAGCCTCTGCGTAACGCTCCAAGACTGTCGCCTCTTATTAGCGCCATTGGCATGTCCATTTTTTTGCAGAATTATGTCCTGCTGGCCCAGACATCAGATTTTTTGCCTTTTCCCAATCTTATTCCTGAATTTGAATTTATGGAACCTTACTATCATATCATGGGTTCATCTGAACTGGTAATTATTTTGACCACTGCTGTGGTCATGGTGTTGTTGACTTTGCTGATTAAATTTACCCGCATTGGCAAGGCCATGCGCGCTACAGCTCAAAATAAAAAAATGGCCATGCTGGTGGGGGTAAATGTTGACAGGGTTATTTCCATGACCTTTGTCATTGGTTCTGCCCTGGCTGCTATTGGCGGAGTTTTAATCGCCTCTTATGTTGGGCAGATAAATTTTTATATAGGCTTTATAGCAGGGATTAAAGCTTTTACTGCTGCTGTTTTAGGGGGCATAGGCAGTATCCCTGGCGCAGTTCTGGGTGCGCTTGTTCTGGGCTGGACAGAAAGTTTTGCTACAGGTTATGTGTCAAGTGACTATGAGGACGTGTTTGCCTTTTGTCTTCTTGTTTTAATTCTCATTTTTCGTCCAGCCGGTATTCTGGGCAGGGCAACGACGCAAAAAGTCTAATTTGTAAGGGTTGAGATATGTCTGGCTTAAAAAAATCTCTCCTTGTATCTATCTGGTTTATGTTTCTTACTTTCCCCATTATGGTTGTGAAGGTGGATATTATTGAAAAAACAGTACAATGGCGCTGGAAAAATCTTATTCTGGTGGGGTTGGGAAGCTTTTTTCTTTCCTTTTTATGGCGCTATCTTTTAGAGAAAAAAGAGAAGGGCGCGAAGAAAAAAGAAATGGGCCAGGCAGAGATGGGGCTGATTCAGAAAATTTTCACAGTCCCGCGCTACAGTCGTCCCATTTACCTTTTGTTTTTGATTTTTATCCTGGTTTTTCCTTTTATTTTTTCCACTTACCAGACTAACATCATGATTTCCGCTCTGATTTATGTTCTTCTGGGACTGGGTCTGAATATCGTGGTTGGTCTGGCCGGACTTTTAGACCTTGGATATGTGGCATTCTATGCTGTTGGTGCATATTCTTATGCCTTATTAAATTATCATTATGGTCTTGGTTTCTGGACTGTCTTGCCCATCGGAGGCTTTTTAGCAGCTATTTTTGGTATCCTTTTAGGCTTTCCGGTTTTAAGATTGCGTGGTGATTATCTGGCCATTGTTACTCTGGGCTTTGGAGAAATCATCAGGCTGGTCCTGGAGAACTGGGATGAATTCTCTTTTGGCCCCAGCGGAATAGCCAATATTCCAAGGCCAGGGTTATTTGGCATCGAACTGGATGTACAGACAGCGACTACTTATATTTATTATTTAATGGTTATTATGGCTTTAATAACCATATTTGTAGTCAACAGGTTGCAAAATTCGAGATTAGGCCGGGCCTGGCTGGCTTTAAGAGAAGATGAGATCGCGTGTCAGGCTATGGGTATAGACAAAATAAAAACCAAGCTCACTGCATTTGCCCTGGGTGCTACCTGGGCTGGTTTTGGAGGAGTGATTTTTGCAGCCAAAACTACTTTTATCAATCCAGCCAGTTTTACCTTTTTAGAATCAGCCATAATTTTATCTATTGTTGTTCTTGGTGGCATGGGCTCGATTGTTGGAGTTGTTCTGGCTGCCTTGATTATGATTCTTTTGCCGGAATATTTGCGCGCTTTTTCTGAGTACAGAATGTTGATTTTTGGAGCTTCTATGGTTTTGATGATGGTTTTCAGGCCACAGGGACTTATTGCTAATGTACGACGTAAATATCTTTATAACGCGGTCCAGAGCAGGAAAACAGGTGAAAGTAGGTAATAAATGCACATTAAATTTTTTTGCTATGTCAGACGGGTAGAGTTGATAAAACTATTTAAAATATAAATCTAACATATTAAAATTTAAAATTGTTTAAAATATGCAGCCAATATTAGATGTTCAGAGAATGACTATGGATTTTGGGGGGCTAAGGGCCGTTGATAGTGTGGACCTGCAGGTCCATCCTGATGAAATAGTTGCTTTAATAGGCCCTAATGGAGCGGGCAAAACTACTTTTTTTAACTGTATTACAGGAATCTATGTCCCGACTGCCGGAGATATTTATGTCCTGACAAGAAATAAAGAAAAGAAGCGGATAAATGGCTATAAACCAAACAAGGTTACAGAGTTGGGTATGGCCAGAACTTTTCAGAACATTCGGTTATTTCCCAATATGACTGTTCTGGAAAATGTAATGATTGGCCGGCATCCGCGCACCAGATCCTGGATTTTAGGGGCTATTTTTCGTCCAAAATCTACACGACAGGAAGAGCAGGAAATAATAGATTATAGTTATCACCTGCTGCAAAAGGTGGGTCTTGAAAAATATGTGAATGAACTGGCCATGAATTTGCCCTATGGTGCGCAAAGACGATTAGAGATTGCCAGGGCAATGGCAACAGAACCTGTTTTGCTTCTTCTGGATGAGCCGGCAGCCGGGATGAATCCCCAGGAAACAGCAGAGCTTAAAGAGCTTATTCAGCAAATAAGGGATGAGGAAAAAATCGCCATTTTGTTAATTGAGCATGATATGAAGTTAGTTATGAATATTTCAGATGTAGTTTACGTTATGGAGTATGGCCGCTTGCTAGCCAGAGGCACGCCAGAAGAGATCAAGGAAAATCCCCAGGTGATCAAGGCTTATCTTGGGGAGGATCATGATGCTTAAGTTAAAAAACATAAACACTTTTTACGGTAATATTCAGGCATTGCATGATGTTTCCCTGGAAGTGAAACAGGGGGAGATCATTACTTTAATTGGGGCGAATGGTGCTGGCAAAACAACGACATTGATGTCAATTTGTGGAATTGTACCTCCAAGATCAGGGGAAATTATTTTTGAAGGTAAGCCCATTCATCAGATGAAGACTGATGAAATAGTGAAGCTGGGTATTGTCCAGGTACCAGAAGGGCGGCTCATTTTTCCTTATATGACTGTAATGGAAAATCTGGATATGGGGGCTTATCTAAGAAAAGACAAAGAAGGGATAAAAAAAGATCTGGAATATATTTTTGAACTTTTCCCCATTCTGGCCCAGAGAAGAAATCAGCAGGGAGGCACATTAAGTGGTGGTGAACAGCAAATGCTGGCTATTTCCAGGGCCTTAATGGCCAGGCCGAGGCTTTTGCTTCTGGATGAGCCTTCCCTGGGGCTAGCTCCTCTGGTTATAAGACAAATTTTTGAAATAATTAAAAAAATTAATAGAGAGAACAATACGACTATCTTTTTAGTGGAACAGAATGCCCATCAGGCCTTAAAGATTGCTCACCGTGGTTATGTAATGGAAAATGGCCGTATTACTCTTGTTGATTCAGCTTCTAATTTACTAAATAATGAAGAAGTAAAAAAAGCGTATCTTGGTTTGTAAGATTCGCCTGCAAAAAGTCCCTTTTTGCAGGCAATGTTGAATGTTGAATGCT
>CAJXJU010000124.1 GCA_913055195.1 uncultured Desulfohalobiaceae bacterium
TAAGCGACGTGCTCCGACATGGGCACGTAAGCGACGTGCTCCGACATGGGCACGTTGCAACGTGCCCCTACATTTCCATGATGCGTTTGTTTCCATCCACGTTGCTAATAAGAATTGGAAGATAAATCAAGATTGAATTGAAACGGCTTCAGGGCAATCGCACCTTACTCTCCAATCTTCTTAACTTCCCATTTTCTTAATTTAATGTGCTCCAGCGTGGAGAATCGGCCTTTTCCTGAAGGCACTGACGCGTTCCTGAACATGACATTTTTGACAGGTCTTGTCAGTAGGTTTTTTTATAAATGCCGGATCGCCCCCTGAAGCGGCATGCTTACTCCCTGGCCCATGACATGTTTCGCATCCTACATCAGCTAGCTCAGGAGTCTCTTTATAGTTTTTAAATCCGCCCTGTCCATAACCGGTAGTATGACAGCGGTAGCATTTTTCCTGTTCTGCTTGAGTGAGATCAGAAGCCATAATTTTTATGCTCTCCCACGATTTTGATTTTTTGGAATAGGTGAGAAATTTTTTATATTCATCTATATGGCAGGAGCCGCATTGGGCAGAACCAATGAAGTGTTTTGTAGTTTCCGCCATGAGTGTCTGGGCGCAACAAATAAGAAAACAAACTATAAAAAGTAGGTAGTATTGATTTGTTTGCATTTTTTTATTTAATAGGCTTGTCTGTTGGTATCAAGTTTGACATAATAAATATTTAGAGGTGCCTGTCAAGCAGGCACCTCTTTTGGAGTTCCTTGACCGGAACTTTTGTCCGGCCTTAAGGAGGAGGGAGATTTGTTAACTTCTTATTTGTTTAAGGGGACGAAAGAGTTTAGTTAGCATCTGTTTGCGGTTGATAAGCGGTGGCAAGGACATAGAAGCCACTGCGAATTCATGGTAGTTTGTTGGTTTGGTCTGGAAGAGGTAAATGACCCGCACTGAGTCTTCATCGCCAAGCACTGCATCAGGATAGTATTTTTTGACTTTGGCCAGTCTTTCTCTGGCCAGAGCCAGCATTTCTTCGCGATCCCCAAAGTTCATGGCGCCTGTTGGGCAGGTTTGCACGCAAGCAGGCAGCAACCCGTTGTGTACCCGATCCAGGCACATGTCGCATTTGGACATGATTTTAGATGATGGATCTTGTCTGGGAATATTATAGGGACATGCCTCGCGAATCTCGTCAAAGGGAAGGTTTTTGGTGCGCTCAGTAAAGATAATCGCTCCGGTTAGCTCATCCTGCAAAATGGCCTGTTCATCATACGTATCAGCAGTCATTTTGCAGGGGGCATCCAGACAGTGGCGACACTGCTCAGGAAAAAAGAGCCAGTCTTTGATTTCGCCCTTTTCGACTACTTCTTTCATGCGCACCAATTTATAAGTGATAAAAGACAGGTCTCTGGGGTTTTGATGCGAACCCCAATTATAGGTTTCTTCTGCCGGTAGTTTATGCCATTGTTTGCAGGCAATCTGGCATCCCCGGCAGGCTGTGCAACGAGTGAGATCTATAAAAAAGCTTTTTCCGTCCATGAGTTACCTCCTTATTTTTTGCGCACGTTGACCATAAAGGCCTTGGTTTCCGGGATACCGGTGTTTGGGTCACCCACTGATGGAGTGAGGATATTGGCTGCATCACCACCATTTTTGGGATGTACCCAACCATAATGCCAGGGCAGGCCCACCTGATGGACTGTTTTGCCCATGACTTTAAACGGGCGTAACCTGGAGGTAACTATGGCCACGGCTTCGAGCTGACCTCTATCATTTTCAATGATGACTTTGTCTCCATTTTTAATGCCGCGCATTTCTGCCAGCTGAGGATTCATTTCCACAAAGAGTTGAGGCTCAGCTTCCAGGAGCCAGGGTTGCCACCTTGTCATAACGCCAGTTTGCCAGTGTTCTGTTACTCGATAAGTTGTACAGACAAAAGGATATCTGGGATCGCAGGGGCATAATTTTTCCATGTCTGAATTAAAGGTCAAACTGGAGGGATTATGTAGCTGTCTGGAAAAAGGATGTTTGCTGACCGGGCTTTCCAGTGGCTCATAGTATTCAGGGAATGGCCCGTCTGCCCGGCCAGGACCAAAGATCTGACCATGACCGTGCTTGCGCATAATAAAGGCATACCTGGTTCCTGGCTTCCATCCGCCATCAGGCACATCGCCAACCCATTTTTTACCATTCCAGGCAATAACTGGTTTTTGCGGAGCATAGGGGCGGCCATGTAAATCCACTGAAGCCCGGTTGTACAGGATTCTGCGATTGACCGGCCAGCACCAGGACCAGTTGGGGAAGAGACCAATTTTAGCCTGTTCAGGAGTCTGGGTTTTGTCGCGGCGGGCAGCCATGTTGCCTTTTTCTGTGTAGGAGCCGCAATAGAGCCAGTTGCCTGAACAGGTTGAGCCGTCAGCCTGCAAGTAGGCAAAGCTTGGCACCAGGGTTCCAGCTTTAAATGTTTTGCCTTTAACAGTTACATCCTTGAGGAAGTAACCATTGACGATTTTGGCTATCCTGTGCGGATCATAAACGCCTTTCTCGTTGACCCACTTTTCCGAACTTAAATTAACAATTGGTTCAGGATAGGCTCCGCCCTCAGTCTGATAGAGGTTTTTTACCTTCTCAAACAGCTCGCAAATGATATCCCCATCAGGTCTGGAATCACCAAGAGGTCTGGCAGCAGCATAGCGCCATTGCATCCAGCGGCCTGAGTTGGTGATGCTTCCTTCTTTTTCTACAGAGACAGCACAGGGCAGGAAGAAGACTTCGGTTTTGATTTTTTTGGGATCCATGCCTGGGCCTTTCCAGAAGGATGCGGTTTCATTGTCAAAGATATTCACCACGACCAGCCAATCCAATTGACTTAAGGCCTTGCGAGCCTTGTTGGAATTGGCCAGGCCAGCAGCGGGATTTTGTCCCCAGGCAAAGAAGCCCTTGTATTTGCCTTTCAACATTTCATCAAAGATGACCATGAAAGAGGCATTCTGGCCGTCGTCTAATTTAGGCAGCCAGTGATAGGCTTCATGGACATCAGCGTCCATGTACATGGATTTGATCAGGCTGGCTGAATATTTAGGATAATTTTGCCACCAATTGGCGCTTTTGGGATCATTGCTTTTGGGCGTATATTTTTTATTGTACGCGTCCAGAGTCGGTTGAGATGCCTTTGGAGTTTTGAGATATCCTGGCAGGATGTGGAAAAGCAGACAATGGTCAGTAGAACCCTGAACATTGGATTCACCGCGCAGGGCATTAACACCGCCGCCAGCAACACCAATGTTACCCAGAAGGAGTTGTATTATAGCCATGGCCCGGATATTTTGCACACCTACTGTATGCTGAGTCCAGCCCATAGCATACATAATTGTTCCAGATTTATCAGGTTTGCCAGTTGCTGTGTAAGTTTTGTAAATTTCCAGGATCTTTTCTTTGGGCATACCTGTGGCTTCAGATACACGATCCAGAGTATAGCGTTTGTAATGTTTCTTTAAGAGCTTGAATACACAGCGGCTGTGCCTGAGCTTCGGGTCTTTTCTGGGATTGCCGTGCCTGTCCAGATCAAAGGCCCAATAAGATTTGTCGTATTTGCCAGTTTTTGGATCAAATCCGGCAAAGATGCCATCTTTGAACTTGAATTTTCTATTTACAATAAATGATGCGTTGGTGTAGTTGACCACATACTCTTTGAAGTAGAGTTCGTTATCAAGAATGTATTTGATCATGCCACCTAAAAAGGCGATATCTGTTCCAGAACGAAGAGGAGCGTAAATGTCTGCTTTACTGGATGTTCTGGTAAAGCGGGGATCAATGTGGATGAGTTTAGCGCCCTTGTCTTTGGCCTTCATCACCCATTTAAAGGAGATGGGATGGTTTTCAGCAGCATTGCTGCCCATGATCAGGATGCAATCACTGTTTTTGATGTCGATCCAGTGATTGGTCATAGCGCCGCGTCCGAACGACTCTGCCAGAGCCGCTACTGTTGCGCTGTGTCAGATACGCGCCTGGTGTTCGATTGCCACCAGGCCAAGGCTCCTGAGCATGGCCTGGTAGATCCAGCATTCTTCATTGTCCATGGCTGCTGAACCAACAGATGCCAGACCTTCACAACGGTTTACTTCCTGTCCTCTGGAGTTGAAACGAACAAAGGTTTTATCGCGTGTTTCTTTGATTTTGCGGGCAATGCGGTTTAACATCCAATCCCAGGACTTTTCTTCCCACGTGTCACTGCCTGGGGCACGGTATAATGGTTTGGTTAAGCGGTTTTCGTTTTCAGCCAATTGATAGATGGAGGCGCCTTTAGCGCATAGCGCACCTTCATTGATGGGATGATCAGGATCTCCCTCAACATTAATTATCCGCCCCGATCCTTCTTTGGCTGAGTGAACAATAAGACCACAGCCAACGGCACAATAACAGCAAATAGAGGTGCTTTCTTTAGCCCACCTCAGTTTTAAAAGTTGCGCGCGGGCTACACTGGGCTTTAAGTCAAAGCCCAGACCACCAAAAGCAGTTGCTGCTGTGGCCGCTGCTGAAAGTTTGATAAACTCTCTACGACCTAGTTTCATAATCCCTCCCTGGGTTTGAGGTTGGTTTGGCAAAGGGGAAGAGGGTTGAGGGGTAAGGGGTAAGGATTAAGGGGTAAGAGCAAAGGGCTAAAGGTGAATAGTTTGCGAATTTTTGGTTGAAAAATAAGATAGTCCAATGACATAAATTTTAACTGACCAAAATATATTTTTTTCTCAGCCCCTTACCCCTTAATCCTTACCCCCTTTCTCAACCTTTTTCCGTTAGCTTTTTTTAACCCTTAGCCTTTTGCCCCTTTTTACCCCTTATCCCTTACCCCTTACCCCTTTCTTGCCCCTTTCTCAGCCTTTTCCATGTTAGCCTTTTGTGATAAGGAAAGAGGAGAAGTCAAAGACTTACAGCTTTTGCAAGATTTGGCACAAGAAATTGGTAAAGGGGAAAACGGAGAAATTGGGAGGGGAAAATAGAGAAGTAAGAGATAAAGGATAGATATTGAGGTAAAATATTTGATGGATTATAGCAAGAAAAACCAAAAAATTAATATAAAATGATTTTAACTAAAATCAATGGGTTATCCTGAAAAAATACTGAAAATAACTGTCAGATATTGAGTTATTTTGGAAACGCTTTTTATGGTTTTTGTGTAAGATTTTATTATGGAACTCAACTTTCTGAGTTGAAAAATTGTTCAATATTTTCAATCAGTTATAGAGTC
>CAJXJU010000125.1 GCA_913055195.1 uncultured Desulfohalobiaceae bacterium
TGAACATTAAAAAATTCGAATTTGTTTCGGATTTCGATATTCGGATTTCGAATTTAGATGAGATAGCCCTGCTACTGGCGGATGCACCCGTTGGAGCCTATGCCTCTGAAA
Organism: uncultured Desulfohalobiaceae bacterium; assembly: GCA_913055195.1. GTDB lineage: Bacteria > Desulfobacterota > Desulfovibrionia > Desulfovibrionales > Desulfonatronovibrionaceae > Desulfovulcanus. The sequence goes on from CAJXJU010000125.1 coordinate 112, forward strand.
TTTATAACCACCGGGCCATAAAACATGGCGTTGTGAAAAATCTACTTCTGGCGAGTCATCAAGGTACCAGAGCACCGCGGTCCAAACCAGCATTAACATCCAGCCCGAACATAAGATTGGCATTAGCTATAGCCTGGCCTGATGCGCCTCGACACAAATTATCAATGGCTGAAACTATAACCAGTCTGCCGGTACGTTCATCCTTGACCAGTCCCAGATCACAAAACATGGTTCCTCTGACGTAACGCGTCTCAGGCAAAACTCCTGGTGGCAGGACGCGTATCCAATTCTTTCCTTTATAAAAATCTTTATAAAGGCTTATTATCTTTGCAAGAGAAATATCTTTTTTCAAAGGCGCATAAATAGTGCTCAAAATACCCCTATTTATGGGCAGTAAATGTGTGCTAAATAAAACCTGAATATCCTTCCCACAGGCAAAAGATAACTCCTGTTCAATCTCAGGGGTATGTCTGTGTTTACCCAGATTATAAGCCCGAAAATTATCATATACCTCACAAAAAATAGTGCCTAACTTAGCTGACCGGCCAGCGCCTGAAGTACCTGACTTGCTATCAATAATTATCTGGTCGATATCAATGATATCCTCTTTTAAGGCAGGATAAAGGGCCAGAATTGCCGAAGTCGGATAGCAGCCAGGATTAGCCACCAATCTGGCCTGAGTAATCTCGGATGCATAAATTTCTGGCAGGCCATAAGCAGCCTCATTTAAATACTCTTCCTGAGTATGTTCGACATTATACCATGTAGTGTAAACATCTTTATCCTTCAGCCTGAAATCCGCACTTAAATCAACAACCTTTACCCCAACATTTAAAAATTCAGCAGCTAAATTCATGGCTGTTCCATGAGGCACTGCCAGAAACACCAGTTTGCAATCTCTGGCCATGAGTTCAGGATCTGGCATGGTAATAGGTAAAAGGCCCACGTTTGTACCAGCCAGAAAAGGATAAATTTCCTGCAGTGCCCTGCCTGCCTCCTGCCTGGAAGTAACCTGAACCAGATCAAAATAAGGATGATGCCGTAACAGGCGTACTAACTCCATGCCCGTATAGCCGGTTATACCAACTACCCCAACCTCTATTTTTGCTCTGTTTTCCATCTCATCACTTCCTTTACTTCGCCTTTTGCACGAACTTCATGCGTACTTCAAAGAGAACATCTTTAAGAAGTTGTTCTTCTTGCGCAGTTAAATTGCCTCTGGTTTTCTCTTCCAGCATGGCCAGCACGTCAATAGTATGCCTCGCCATATCCAGATTTACTTTTTTCTGCCCTGAATCAGGCTCTGGCACCTCACCTAAATGCATCAACACTGAAGAACTTAAAGAAAGAACAAAAGTGATAAAATCAACCTTTGGCAAATTCGTTACCTCTTGCTTTGCTGCCTGTTCATAATCTCTGGCCATTTTCTTGCGCTCTAATTTTTTGGCTTCGCTTTCAGAAACTGTCTGCTGGCTATCATTATCCGAATCGTCAAAATTAATTCTGCGGTCATTGACTTTTATCTTTTCTTGTTCCTGAGTCATTTAAGGCCCTCCTTTTATAAACAACAAATCTAACTAGTACAAACTTACTGATTTATAAACTTCTCATAAACCCTCATGGCCTGTTCCAGATAATCTCTGGAACCTGAAAATCCACCGCAGGCAACATAAGCCTGACGCAACGCATAAAGTCCTGCCAGAATATCTGACCAATCCACATATCCCATGTGTCCTATGCGTACAATTTTACCCTTTAACTGATCCTGTCCACCAGCCAGGACAGCTCCATACTGTTGCCTTGCTATCTCTAATAATTTAATCCCATCTATACCAGGCGGCAACAAAACAGATGTAAGTCCCAGAGTATAACTATCCTTGACCAGCAGTTCAAGACCTATGGCCCTGACTCCTGCCCTGCACATTTCAGTCAGGGCCCTTTGTTTTTTATAGATATTTTCAAGTCCCCTGACCTTAAAATATTCCAGGCACTCTTTTAAGGCCACGATTAAATTGATTGCTGGCGTAAAATTGGTCTGATTCTGCAAACACCTTGCTTTTTCTTTAAGTAGATTAAAATAAAAATTTTTCGGCCTTTTAGTTTCTACCCGTTCCCATCCCCTCTGGCTTAAGGCAATAAAAGCAAGACCTGGCGGAAGCATAAGCCCCTTTTGCGAACCAGTTAAAAGACAGTCTATGCCCCACTCATCCATAGGACAGGGAGAGATACCAACTGCAGAAATGCCATCTACAACAAGCAGTTTACCTTTATCCTGACAAAGCTCTGCCAGTTCTTTGATGGGATGCAAAACACCGGTTGACGTCTCTGATGCCTGAACCAGAACCCCCTGGATATCCGGCCAGCGGAAAAGTGCATTTTCTACTTCCTCTTTGCTCACTGCCCGTCCCCACTCAACCGGCAAAGCCACCACTTCCAGACCATGCGACTGGGCAATGTCTGACCAGCGCTGCCCGAACTTGCCGGCTTCCACCACAAGCACTTTCTCGCCAGGAGCAAACAGATTGGTAACAGCAGCCACCATTGCTCCGGTACCAGAGCTGGTCAAAGTAAGAACTGGCTCACGCGTGCCAAAAAGATAACGCAACCCTTCCTGATTCTCAGCCATTATTTTCCTGAACTCATCTTTGCGATGGTGAATCATATCTCTGGCCAGTGCCAGACGAACACTCTCAGGCAATGGTGTTGGCCCTGGTGTCAACATTCTGAGTTTATTCATTTCTCACCTCGTTATCTAAAAATTTTCTCGTACATTCCTATCTTGATTAAACACTTTACGAATTCTGGCAGTAAATTTTGCATACCATACCAACATATTTACTACACTAAGCAACTTTACAAAAATATATTGATCTATTCCCTAATGCGCCTTGCCCCAGTTTTCCCCTACTCCCCAGTCCACCACCAGGGGCACTTTCAACGTATAAACCCCGCTCATTATGGCAGAAAGCCTCTTTCCTGCCTCCTGTGCATAATCCTTATCCACTTCCAGGATAAGTTCATCATGGACCTGCAAAATAAGGTGCGCCTTAAATTTTTGTAAAAGGTCATCCTTATCCGCCAGAATCATAGCCTTCTTGATAATATCTGCTGCTGAACCCTGAACCACCGTATTGATAGCCATCCGGGCGGCCTGAGCTGCTTCATTTGCATTTCTGGAATTAATACCCGGCAGCAGCCTTCTGCGACCGGCAATAGTGGTTACATAGCCTTTTTGCCGGGCCTCTTCCTGAATATCAGCGTAAAATTCTTTGACTTTTTTTAATTTGCTAAAATAGATCTGAATAAATTCCCTGGCCTGTTTCAAGGTTATGCCTAATTCCCTGCTCAATTTTTGAGGCCCCATGCCATAGAGAAGACCAAAATTGATAGTCTTGGCCTTTCTACGCTCATCAGCAGTAACATCTGCAACAGATTTATCAAAAAGAAGGGCTGCTGTTCGAGAATGAATATCCTGGCCCAGTTCAAATGCCTCCAGTAAATTCTCATCCTCAGACATATGGGCCAGAATTCGCAGTTCAATCTGTGAATAATCAGCAGCTACCAGAAGTTTACCCGGAGCAGCCACAAAACAGGACCTCATTCTGGGGCCAAATTCACCGCGAATGGGAATATTTTGCAGATTTGGATTTGAGCTGGACAATCTGCCCGTTGCCGTGGCCAGCTGATTAAAATGGGTGTGTAGCCTGCCGTTCTCATCCACCTTTTGAGGCAAAGGCTCAAGATAGGTAGAGCGAAGCTTTTCTAAAGTCCGATACTTTAAAATAAGCTCAATAATCGAATGTTCCCCCATCAAAGCTTCTAACGCGGCAACAGAAGTTGAGGCCGCGCCTTTTGGGGTCTTTTTCCTGGATTTAAGACCCAGGTCCTGAAACAGGACTTCTGCCAGTTGCTGGCTGGAACGAATATTAAATTTTTTGCCAGCCAATGAGTAAATCTCTTCTGTCAACCCGGCCAGCCTATTCTTTACTTCCCTTAAAAACTCTTTAAAAGCATGAAGGTCTATACGGATGCCCCTTTGTTCCATCCTCACCAGCACAGGAACCAGTGGAATTTCAAGCTCCTGCATTAATTTTTTCAAATCTGCCTGAACGATTTTTTCATGTAAAACCTGTCCCATTTTAAGGGTTGCCAGCCCTTTGTTTTCTTCACCCACGCCAATTTCCCCGGCCAGAGACTGGTAAAGCCTTTGCCAGCTATAATTTCTATCTTCAGGATTTAAAAGATAAGCAGCTAAAGAAAGATCAAAAAAGGAAGTGATCGGCAAATCAGACCATACTTTGTTTTTCAACAAAAGTTCTTTTAAACCGGGAACAAAGATCTGAGCACCTCTCAGACTCGCTATCAACCTGTCGAGCACCGGGTTATTGGCTGGTTTCAGCTGCCCGGTGCTTGATTGGTTTAGCTGACCAGTGCTTTCGCTAAATTCCCACTCCCTGGAGCCCGCAGCCAGAACCCATTTATTTTGCTCAAAAAAAAGACCGACCTGCTGATTGTCAAACTTTAGCGAAGGATCAAATGGCTGAGGCTTAATAATTACACCACCTGAATCTTTGTTTGCCTTTTGCCTTTTGTCTTTTACCTCTTCACTCCGTTGCATCCGGGAGAGTAAGGGCAAATGATTATTTGCCTCTATCTCTTTTAACAAAGATTTGAATTCATATTCCTTTAAAAAGGAAATCAGTCCATCATAATTCAGGGTCTGGCAACGCAGATCATCAAGTTCTATCTCCTCACAACAGTCCCTCTTCAACCGTGTCAGCTCTCGATAAGTAAAAATATCATCTAAATATGGCCTTAATTTCTCAGCCATCTTTGGCTTTAATTGATCCAGTCCTGAGCGTAGGCCTTCCAGGGAATGGAATTCGTTAAGCAAGGCCAGAGCTGTCTTCGGCCCAACACCGGGTACGCCAGGGATGTTATCTACCTTATCCCCAACCAGAGCCTGAAAATCCGCCCACTGGTCAGGCTCTATCCCCTGCTCAGTCTTAAAAGTCTCCAGAGTGACCAGCTTCTCTTTTTTCTGCCCGGGATCCCAGACAAAAACATTTTCATCCAGCAGTTGC
>CAJXJU010000126.1 GCA_913055195.1 uncultured Desulfohalobiaceae bacterium
GATATTCGGATTTCGAATTTCTCAACTTTCGGAACTCCGAAAGTTGAGTTAACTACCATATTTTTGAAAAATCAAATTCAATTTGACACTTCTCCAGGTCAAATTCAATTGTTTCATCAGTTGCATCCACTAATTTAATATATCTTCCATTTTGCAAATGATATACTCTAGCAACCTCATCATCATAATCAACAATAATATAATATTTAACACCTTCCTGTTCGTATAAATTAAATTTTAAATTCATATCTTTCAACGCAGTTGATGGTGATAACACCTCAAAAATCATAGAAGGAGCTTTTATAATATACTTCCCCCGTGGTTTATAACATATTACCAGATTATCCGGTTGGACTATTGTATTATCTTTGATTTTCCAATCAACTGGCAAAAGAGCATAACAATGTTCACAACTTTTTAGACTTTCTTGCAAAAGCCAGTTAATTCTACTACTTATCCATTGATGCTTAAGTTCTTGGGCCGGAGCCATAGCATACGCAATACCATCTATAATTTCCCATTTACCTTCCCATTGTATATAATCCTGATATGTATAATTAGGAATATCTTTTATATTGATTGCTCTCATATCCAACCTTTCACTCAGTTTTTTAAGCTCTTTTTTAACTCTGGATTAATCTTGATTTCCGCCTTTTTCAAAGTATCCGCCACCCAATCAAAAAATAACTTGCGAATCTTCTGCTGGGTTAATTTCTCTTCAATAATTGAATAGGCCTGATAAGGCTCGAGAAGGCTGGCCTCTTCCTTCTTTAAAACAACAAGAGAATAAAAATTTTTTTTATCGTTTTTTATCCTGCTAAACTCACCTGGATTTAGCTTTTTGATTTCACCAGCCCAGATAAAGGGTAGCTGATCAACGCGCATGAAGTATTCATGTACAATCAAATCAGAATGTTTTTTGCGTAGCTCTTCTAACTTAGCGTTAGCAGCGTAAGTCTTTGTTTTTTTATAACTGGCTATGGCTTTTTTTAACTCTTCTTGATCAGGCGAAGAAAAGATCAGAAATCTTATCCGCTGCGGAAGATAAAACTCGGATAAATTTTTTTGATAATAATCCTGAACTTCCTGAAAATCTATCCTTACCCTGGGCCGTAAAACTTCGTGAATAAATTTTTCCCAGGAAATTCTGAGTTTAAGTTGCTCCCGCCAATAATTTAAATCAATATATTCTTCAATAAGTATTTTTTCAAACTCATCTGGAGGGTAATCATGACGTACCTCTTCTTCCCTGGCCGCTACTTCTTCATCAGTAACCTTCAGTCCCCTGGCTGCCAGTTCTTGTTCGATTAGTTTATACAAAATCAAATTTGTCAGGATTTCGCCATATTCCTGCTGTAACTGCTCTATACCTGGAGGTAAACTTTCGCCCCAGTCTAAATGCAAAAAGTCATACTTGGCTTCCAGTTGATGAAGATAAATAGGACTTCCATTAACCAGAGCCACCACTCCTGGTTCCTGAACCCCGTTCTGACAACCAGAAATAGCAATTATTACCTCAAAAAAAACAACTATACAAAGTAAAAACTGCCACAAATTTCTTTTTTTACTCTTCATTCTTCTACTTTCATCCTTCCTATTCATCCTTCATCCTTCTGCCTTCATCATTTCAATCAACTCGTCCAATTTTAGCGCAACCATATCCAGCCCCTCGAAAATAGATTGATCAGGCTCTAAACGCAACTCCAATTTTGCTGGTGGCAGCAAACGGGCCAGACTTTGATTCTCCTCGATCCACTTGACCAGCGCTAAAGGATCAATTTTTTGCATATCTTCTGGCCAGGAAAGGATTAACTTGTGTTCAAAAAGATCTGCCCTGATTACATTTAAAAGTGAAAGCTTTTGTTTAACTTTTAAGACCTGGATAAAGGTTTCCAGCTCATCAGGTATCTTGCCAAAACGATCCCGAATTTCTGCCTTTATATCATTAAAGTCCTGTTCTGTAACACAAGATGACAACATTTTATAATATTTAAGTCTTTCAGTGGTATCAACTATATATTCCTCAGGTATATGGGCGGTAAACCCGATATTTAGCTCCGGCTCAACTTCCCTGATTCTGGATTCGCCCTTAAGCTTACGCACCTCCTCGTCGAGCATTTCCAGAAAAAGATCCAGACCAACCTTACCAATATGACCAGACTGAGCCTCTCCCAGAATATTCCCTGCGCCCCTGAGCCGCAGATCCTGCATGGCTATCTGGAATCCAGCTCCTAAATAGTCCATGTCCAGAATAATCTGCATTCTTTTTCTGGCCTGTTCTGAAAGCCGGTCAAAAGCAGGAACTATAAAATAGGCATAAGCCTGCTCACCAGAGCGCCCTACCCGGCCTCGTAACTGATATAATTGGCCCAGACCAAACAATTGAGCCTGGTCAACAATCAATGTATTGGCCTTGGGAAAATCAAGGCCAGACTCGATAATGGAGGTACAGACCAGAATATCGATTTCCTGATGCCAGAACCTGTGCATGGTCTCTTCCAGCTCCTTTTCTGCCATCTGGCCGTGGGCTTTGGCTACTCTGGCTTCTGGAGCGAGCCTGGAAACAAAGGTCAAAACCTGATCAAGTCCCTGTACCCGATTATAGACCCAGAAGACCTGTCCTCCTCGCTCAAGTTCCCGCAGAAGTACCTCTTTCAAAAATTTGGGATCGCGCTCAATAATCGCGGTCTGCACTGGTTTGCGTTCAGCAGGCGGGGTTTCAATAACACTTAATGTCCTGATCCCGGACAAAGAAAGCTGCAATGTCCGGGGAATGGGGGTGGCCGTTAAAGTTAAGACATCAATATTCTGGCGAAGTTTTTTTAACTTTTCTTTGTGCTTAACCCCAAAACGTTGTTCTTCATCCAGAATAAGCAAAGACAATTTAGGCAGAAACACATCCCCGGATAAAAGACGATGCGTACCGATTAAAATATCAATTTCTCCTCTTTTAGCGGCCCCCACAATGAGTTTTTGTTTTGCTCTGGGGACAAATCTGCTCAGCATAGCTACTTTAACGCCAAAATCTTCCATTCTCTGCCGAAAGTTCTGGTAATGCTGCTCAGCTAGAACCGTGGTCGGACAAAGCAAAGCCACCTGTTTACCATCTATTACAGCCCGAAATGCCGCGCGCATGGCTACTTCTGTTTTGCCAAAACCCACATCTCCACAGACCAGCCGGTCCATGGGCTCAGGCTTTTCCATATCAGCCAGAACATCTTTTATTGCCTTTTCCTGATCAGGGGTTTCATCAAAACCAAAACTGGCCTCAAATTCGCGAAACATTTCATCTATTGGCCCATAAGTAAACCCTTTTGCCACCTTGCGATAGGCATACATATTAACCAGATCGCGAGCTATCCTGGCAATTGCCTTGCGAACACGATCTCTGGTTTTTTGCCATCCTGTTCCGCCAAGCTTATCCAGAGCAGGACTTACATTTTCAGGCCCTTTGTACTTTTGAACCAGATTTAACCGGTCAACAGGAAGATATAGTTTGTCGCCTCCTGCGTATAAAAGAAGTAAATAATCATTGGCAACACTTCCTACTTTAATCCTTTTTAGCCCGCCAAACCTTGCCAGGCCATAATCCCTATGCACCAATAAATCATTATCTGCTATTTCATCAAAACTACTAAGTCCCTGAAAGGCTGTTTTTTTTCTCAAGGAAGATTGTTTTTGAGTCGGTTGAATAACATCTTCTGCCAGGATAAGGATATGGCTCCACGTAAGATCCATACCCTGAGACAGACTGGAAACCAGAGCAAATAGACCTTTTTTTTGTGGAGTATAATCTGTGGCCGGAAATATCTTTTCCTCAGCAATTAACTTTAAAAATTTTTGCCTTGACTTTTGATTATGAAAGGAAAGTATAACCTGATTATATGTATTTTTCCACTCTTTTAAAGCCTTAACCAGACTGGACCATGGTCTTGCCTTCTGCTCTGGTTTCCAGAAAAGGTCAGAGAAAGAGGTAATCTTCTTTTCTGAAAGCTCAATATAACCGGTCTCGGTTTTCTGCCCCATAATCAGGCTGTCAAAAAAGATCTGGGGGCTCTTTTTCCAGACTGTATGAACGTGGGCCGGGACATGAACTATTTCGCGCAAAGGTAGCTTATGCTCGGTTGCCCACTCCTGCCAGGACCAGTAGGCTTCTTCCAGACGGGAACGAAAATTTGCGCCATCAACAAACAAAAAATAAGTCTTTTCTGCCGCTGCTGACGCTGCTAAAAACTGGCCCAGACTGGCTGGTTTTTCATAGTATAATCCTGGCAAAAAAGAGTGATTGTTTTCTTCCAGCTCTCTGAAAAAATGGAATTTTTGCTCCCTGGAAATCTCTCCTGTAACCCAGAGCTTTTCGATTTTTTCCCTGGCCTTCTCTTTATATTCTTTTTCCATAAGGTCAGGAGCAACAGGTAAAATTAATGTTTCATTGAGGTACTGTTTTGAGCGCTGTGAAATAGGCTCAAACAAACGCATATTTTCAATAAAATCGCCAAAAAACTCTATACGAACGGGATGAACATAACCAGGGGCATAAACATCCAGTATATCTCCGCGCCTGGAGATCTCTCCCTGGCTGGTAACCATGGAGACTCGCTCATATCCCCAGGAGATTAGTTTCTCCAATAATTTTTCTAAAGGATACTCTTCGCCAGCAGCCAGATACAAAAAACTATTTTTAACTACTTCCTCAGGAGGGAAAAGGGGCAGGAAATTATCAACAGACAAGACAATAGCCTTTGGCGTACTTTCGCTTCGGCTATTGGTCAAACTGAATAAAGCTGACCATCTCTGAGCCCATATTTGTTTGGAATCCTTGCCAGGAATAAAATCCGGGAAAAATATCCAGGCTTGTTCCCAGAAATTAACGTCTTCTTTTTTTGGAGACAGCAGGTTAATTATGGCTTTATACTGGGGTAAATCAGCGCTTGAAGGTAAAACAAGAACAACATCTTTACCCTGTTCCAAAAGGTACCTGGCCAGATAAATATGGGTGGCAGGCCCGGATTTAAGTATCCGGCAAACGCCAGGGCTATCTCCACCAGCTAACCTGTCTAATTTTTTCTTTAAATGAATATCCAACTTGGCTTATTTGTTTAATTGGTTTTACTGGTCTGGTTGATTTATTGACTCAACTTTCGGAGTTCCGAAAGTTGAGAAATCCGAAATTCGAATATCGAA
>CAJXJU010000127.1 GCA_913055195.1 uncultured Desulfohalobiaceae bacterium
TATTTTATAATTTACTGAAAAAATTGAACATTTTTTGCAACTCAGAAAGTTGAGTAATTTAACTCAACTCAACTTTCGGAACTCCGAAAGTTGAGACCAATAACCAATACACCAATAACCAATAACCAATGGAGGTATGGATGAAGCTGCTCAAGGAGACGCTACAGGCAATCAAGCCGACAGATAAGGGGTTGCTGCAAAGGGCATGGAAACATCTGGATAACCTGACCAAACCCAGAGGCAGTCTGGGGCGGCTGGAAGAGCTTGCTGCCAGATTGTTTGTCATTGCTGATGGTGAAAAGCCTGAAGTTGATCCGGCGCGCATTTATACATGCGCTGGCGATCATGGCGTGGTTGAAGCCGGGGTAAGTCTTTTTCCTCAGGAAGTTACAAGGCAAATGGTTCTTAATTTTTTAAATGGAGGCGCGGCCATAAATGTTCTGGCTAAGACCTGTGGTGTTGATTTGAAAGTGGTTGATGTAGGCTCAAAAGGGCCTGGTTACTCTGAGCATGAAAATCTTATCCAGAAAAAGGTTGCGCAAGGGACAAAGGATTTGAGTGCAGGGCCGGCCATGAGCAGGGATGAATGTGTGCGGGCTGTTGAACTGGGGATAATGCTTGGTGATGAGGCTAAGGCTGAAGGCATACGCTGTCTTGGCACGGGAGAGATGGGCATAGGTAATACCACACCTTCTACCGCGCTTTATTGTGCTTATCTTGGACTTGATCCTTTTGAAATTAGCGGAGCAGGAACTGGCCTGGATGGGGAAGGGATTAGACATAAGGCTGAGGTTATTGCCAGAGGACTCAAGGCCAATGAACAGGCCATTAGTTCAGGAGATCCTCTGGGCATTTTAGCGGCTCTTGGTGGTCTGGAAATAGCCTGTTTAACAGGCTTAATTTTAAGCGCAGCAAAAAATAAAATGCCAGTAGTGGTGGATGGATTTATCTCCACCGCAGCATTCGTGGCTGCGTGGAAAATGAATGCCCATGTTCTTGATTATGCCTTTTTTTCTCATGTTTCAGCGGAAAAAGGACATAAAAAAATTTTGCAAATTTTAGAAATGGAGCCTATTCTGAACTTAGGCATGCGCCTGGGAGAAGGTACGGCTGCTGCCCTGGCCATTTTTATTTTAAGATGCGCGGTTAATATTTTTAATGATATGGCCACGTTTGAAGGTGCGGGCGTATCCAGGGAGAACTAGTGTCCCTTTGTGTCAGGGTTGTATATTTTTTAACTCAGAAACTCAACTTTCGGAGTTCCGAAAGTTGAGTTAAACATTTTTTACAACTCAGAAAGTTGAGTTAGGTCTGATTTAAAGAGGGGTTTGGCTGTGTTTAAAAAAATAATATTTATGGGGTTATTTTTTATGGTCTTAAATGCACATTTTATCGCGGCAGCAGAACAGGTAGTTGTTCTGCCCAATGGGTTGACTGTTCTGGTGGAAGAGGACCATCGTTTTCCTCTGGTGGCCATTCGTCTGTATGTTCATGCCGGGTCAGCTTATGAAACAGATGAGCAGGCCGGTATAAGCCATCTTCTGGAACATATGGTATTTAAAGGAACCAAAAAAAGAAAACCTGGTCAGATTGCCAGGGAAGTAGAAAGTGTGGGCGGTTATATCAATGCGGCCACAAGTTTTGACTACACTGTTTATTCAGTGGATATGCCGGATAGGTACTGGAAATTGGGTCTGGATATTGTCCAGGACATGGTTTTTGGTTCCATTTTTGATCCTGAAGAGCTAGCCCAGGAAAAAAATGTGGTTCTGGCTGAACTTGAACGAGGCGAGGATAATCCTGGTCAGAAGCTATTCAAACTTATTCAGTCCAGGGTGTGGGCAGGTCTGCCCTATGAACGGCCCATTATTGGCTTTAAGCAAACAGTTAATAAGTTTACCGGCCAGGATTTAAAAAATTATATTCACAAGCTTTACCAGCCCAGAAACATGTTGCTGGTAGTTTGCGGTAATGTTGATAGAAAAGAAGTTATGTCTGAGGCAAACAAACTTTTTGGTGAATTAGAAAATACTGGAATTCTTGATGTTGTACAGAAATGTGATTTGAGAAACGGGGAAACGGAGATGGGGAGAAATGGAGATGGAGAGAAATGGAGAAATCGTGTAGTCCTTGAGCGCGGTCCGTGGAAAAAAGTTTATCTTAATATGGCCCTGCCTATTCCTGGCCTGCGTTCTGCGGATGGCCCGGCCCTGGAGGTCCTGGCTTACGCATTGGGCGGGGACATGAGCTCTGTATTGTACAGAAAGTTTAAATATGAGCTTCAGCTGGTAGATGATATTTCCTGTTCCGCCTTATGCTGGAGAGGGCAGGGATGTTTTATTTTAACGTCATGCTGGATCCTGATAAAGTGGAGCAGTTCTGGGAGAAGTTTATTCAGGAAATTGCAGGTTTTACTCCGTTTAATCTGCCACAGGAAATAATTGATCGGGCCAAGTTGAACCTGGAAGACGATCTTTTTCAATCCAAGGAAACCCTGTCCGGACTGGCTTCAAAACTTGGTTATTTCCAGTTTTTTGAAGGCAGTGCCCAGGCCGAAAAAAATTACTTGTATCAATTGCGACATGTTGATAGGCAGGAATTACAGGAAGTCTTTGACAGATATTTCAGTTCATCACATTTTTATGCAGCAATGCTTGTGCCTGATTCAGTCAGGCTGGATACTCAGGTCTTTGTGGATTATTTAAAAAAGTGGCCAGCTAAAGAAAAGGGTGAGAGTAAGCAATTTATTGTAAAGACTGGAAAAGGGGAAAGGGAAATTCTGGCTCTGGGCCAGGGGCGTACCCTGGTTGTCATCAATGATCCAACTCTGCCTTATACCGCGCTAAGTATGGCCTGGCCCGGCGGAGACAGTCTATTAAGTTCAACAGAACAGGGGCTGGCAGAACTTACGGCTAAGTGTTTGACCAGGGGGACGGGTAACATGACCGCGCCCATGATTCAGGATTTCCTTTCGGACAGGGCTTCGTATTTACATGCAAGCGCGGGTAGAGAGCAATTTGTCTTATCTGCCAAATTTCCTCTACGTTTCAGTAAAGATTTATATAGATTAATTGGGGATGTCATTTTAGAACCAGCATTTGCAGTGGAGGAAGTACAACGGGCCATTGATGATCAGGTGGCTGAAATTAAAGCGCAGGAAGATCAGCCCCTGGGTTATGCTTTCAGGTATGTGTTTCCTTTTTTATTTTCCAGGGGGGCTTATAGTTATTTCCATCTGGGTAGAGTTGAAGACATACAGAAATTTACAAAGGATGATGTAGCAGGGTTCTGGGAAAAGCAATTGAGCGCTCCTTTTGTTCTGTCCATCTGCGGCCAGATTGACAGAAACGCTTTAAATGATTTTGTCTTGCGGTTGAAACAAAGCTCTGTTTTGCGTAAAGAAAAAATTCCAGAGTTTAGCTGGTCTAAAAAGAGGAAAATGAACCTTTTTTTAAGAGATAGAAACCAGACGCATATATTGCAGATTTTTCCTGTTCCTGGTTTGAAAGATGTGGATACTCCAGGATTGAATGTACTCAAGATGATTCTGGCTGGTCAGGGCGGGCTATTGTTCAGGGAATTAAGAGATAGACACGGTCTGGGTTATTCTGTTACTGCTTTTTTGTGGCAGTCTCCGCATACCGGGTTTCTGGCATTTTATATTGGGACATATCCAGAAAAAATAGATCAGGCTGAACAGGGATTTCAGGATGTTGTAAAAATGTTACAGGATAGGCTTTTGTCTGAGAAAGAAGTGGATAGGGCCAAAAATCTTTATGTGGGAGAGTATATCCGCAATCATCAAAGCCTTGGATCTCGTAGCCGGGAGGCAGCATCCTTGTTGGTTAAAGGCATGGACCTGGACTTTAACAGGAGAATGATAGAGGAGATTCAAAAAATAAAACCTGAAGATATTAAAAAGCTGGCCCATGACTATCTGAGACTGGACAATGCTTATCTTTTGCGGGTGTTGTCACAGGTAGATTAATGTTGGGTGATGAGGTCTTGTGCGATGGAAAAAAAATTTTTCGCTGAAGCAGCAGAACGCGTTTTGGTGGTGGAGGAGTCCCGGTTTGACCGTTTTTTGCTGGTCAGAAAATTAGGATCCTGGGGCTACAGGGTGGAGAGCGCTGCTGACTGCGAAGAAGCTTTTCATCTTTTCTGCTCCTGTGCACCGCGTATTGTTATAACGGATCTTATCTTGCCCAAAAAAGATGGTTTTGCTTTGATAAAGTATATCCGGGAGCGTGAACTGAACCATACTTATATTATTGTCTTAAGCGGCATGGAAGATAAGGAGAGTGTGGTCCGCGCATTGTCCATGGGTGCTGACGATTACCTGACCAAGCCTTTTCATCCAGAAGAACTGCGTTCCAGGCTTCAGTCCGCGCAGCGGGTCATGACTCTGGAAAGCCAGGAAATGCTTATCTTTGCTCTGGCCAGGCTGGCTGAGTACAGAAGCAATGAAACCGGCCATCATCTGGAGCGCGTGCAACATTTTGTAAAAATCTTGGCTCAGGACATGGCACAGCATGGTTTTGATGCTCTTACTCCGCCAATTATTGAAATGTTTTACTCTTTATCGCCTCTTCACGATATAGGCAAGGTAGCCATTCCTGACCATATTTTGCATAAATCGGGTAAATTAACAGATGATGAATTTGAGATTGTGAAGCAACACACCGTGATAGGCGGTAATTTGCTGTATGAGCTTTACCGCAAAAAACAAAGTGTGCGCCTGGAAGTGGCCAGGGATATTGTGCTTTATCATCACGAGCGTTTTGATGGCAGAGGGTATCCGCATGGATTAAAAGGCAATGACATTCCTCTTTGTGCCAGAATCGTGGCTGTGGCCGACGTGTTTGACGCATTAAGCAGTATGCGTTGTTACAAACCCGCGTTTAGCCGGGAAAAGTGCAGGCGCGTTATTGAGGAAGAAAGAGGCAAACATTTTGATCCAGCAGTTGTTGATGCTTTCCTGCGGCAGGAAGATACCTTCTGGGAAATCAGGAAGAGGTTTCCTATGTAATGGGGACACGGCACTGCTGAATCACTCAACTTTCTGAGATGGAAAAATGTTCAATATTTTCAATCAGTTACAGAGTCGAATTGTCAGTGTATTCAATTTTCAGGAAACGATCCGCATTGGCTTAAATCGCCAGAAAATCGTCTAAATCAAC
>CAJXJU010000128.1 GCA_913055195.1 uncultured Desulfohalobiaceae bacterium
AGGAAAGGCTACCAGAGGCACTGAGATAAATTTTGGTGAGGTAGGCTTAAAGGCACTTGAATCTGGTAAAATTACTAATCAACGGATTGAAGCAGCCCGTGTAGCGATGATGCGCCATATAAAGAGAGGCGGGAAGGTATTTATCAGAATTTTTCCAGATAAACCAATTACAGCAAAGCCAGCAGAAACAAGACAGGGTAAAGGTAAGGGGTCTCCAGTTGGTTGGTGTTGTCCTGTTAAGCCTGGTAAAATTCTCTATGAAATAAAAGGTGTAGATATCAACCTTGCCAAAGAAGCTTTAAAAAGAGCTTCTTATAAATTGCCCATAAAAACAGCTATTGTGGAAAAGGAGATGTAAGGTGAAAGCTCAAGAATTGCGCAATCTAAGCATTGCTGAGCTGCATGATAAGTTAAGTGATTTTAGACAAGAATTATTTAATCTAAGATTTCAACACACAACAGCACAGCTCGAAAATACACAACGCATTCCACAGGTTAAACGAACAATAGCTAGAATTTTGACAATATTGAGAGAAAAACAAATGGAGTCAGGAGATGTCAGAAAGTAATCAAAAAAGAAGTAACAAAAGAACCCTGATAGGTTTTGTAGTTAGTGATAAAAATGATAAAACTATAGTTGTACGGGTTGAAACTTTAGTTAAACATCCATTGTTAAAAAAGTATATACGGCGGCGGAAAAAATTTATGGCACATGATCCTAAGAACGAATGTTCTGTAGGAGATAAAGTGCAAATTATTGAGCATCGTCCTTTAAGTGCACGTAAAAGATGGCATTTATTAAAAATTATAGAAAAAGCAGTTTAGAGGTTAACTATGATACAGGTTCAATCAACACTTGATGTAGCTGATAATTCTGGCGCCAAAAAGGTTGCCTGTATAAAAGTTTTGGGTGGGAGTAAAAGGAGATATGCCCGTATAGGTGACATTATTGTTGTATCTGTAAAAGATGCCATGCCACACTCAAAGGTAAAAAAAGGTGACGTATATAAGGCGGTGATTGTCAGGACAAAAAAAGAGATAGGTCGAGCTGATGGTTCATATATACGTTTTGATAACAATTCAGCAGTACTTTTGAATAAGAATTTAGAACCAATTGGCACGAGAATTTTTGGTCCAGTTGCACGTGAACTTAGGGCAAAGAATTTTATGAAAATAGTATCACTCGCACCAGAGGTATTATAAAATGGCAAGGAAGATATTACAGAATGACAAAGTAATGGTGATTACCGGCAAAGATAAAAATAAGATTGGAAAAGTTTTAAAAGTGCTGCGCAAGAAGGATAAGGTTCTTGTTGAAGGGATCAATAAAGTAAAAAGGCATGTAAAGCCAAATCCCTATCGCAATGAACCAGGCGGTATAGTTGAAAAGGAAGCCCCAATTCATATTTCTAATGTTGTTTTGGTCTGTGAGTCTTGCTCCAAACCTACAAGAGTAGGATTTAGGATTACAGAGGATGGAAAAAAGGTACGATATTGTAAGAAATGTAACGAGACTATTTAATAGGGTTGAAAATGATTAGACTTGAAAAAAAATACAAAGAAGAAATTGCTCCAAAGCTTTTAAAAGAATTTAATTACAAATCTCCAATGCAAGTCCCAACTATAACCAAAGTTTCCTTAAACATGGGGCTTGGTGAGGGTAGCCAGAACAATAAGCTTATCCAGGATGCAGTTGAAGAATTATCTTTAATAGCTGGCCAGAGAGCAGTAATAACTCGCGCAAAAAAGTCCATAGCTGCCTTTAAATTACGTGAAGGTATGCCAGTTGGATGCAGAGTCACTTTGCGCAGAGAGAGGATGTGGGCTTTTTTGGATAAGCTGTTTAATGTCGCCTTGCCTAGAGTAAGGGACTTTCGCGGTGTACCTGATAGGGGATTTGATGGTCGTGGAAATTTTACCCTTGGTATTAAGGAACATACCATATTCCCGGAAATTGATTTAGATAAAGTAGATCGTACCAAAGGAATGAATATAACAATTGTGACTACAGCAAAAACTGATAAAGAAGGCAAAGCTTTACTAAAGCTTTTAGGAATGCCTTTTAAGAAGTAAGGAGGTCTGTTTTGACTCGTAAAGCCTTAATGGTTAAAGCTCAGAGAAAGCCCAAATTTTCAACCCGTAAATATAATCGTTGTCCAATTTGTGGTCGGCCAAGAGCTTTTTTAAGAAAATTTGGGATATGTAGGATTTGTTTCCGGAATATGGCTCTAGCCGGAGAACTTCCAGGTGTCCGCAAATCCAGTTGGTAATAGAGGAGAAAAAAATGCCAGTTGTTGATCCAATTGCTGATATGCTAACCAGAATAAGAAATGCCTATATGGCATTACATAAGGAAGTAAACATACCTTTAAGTAAATTAAAGCTTGAAATTGCCGATATTTTGAAGCGTGAGGGATTTATTCTTGATTATACTCCAAAAGAGAGAGATTTTAAGATCAAGCTAAAATATTTTAACGGAAAACCAGTGATTAATGGTTTAAAAAAAGTATCAAAACCTGGAAGACGAATTTACGTCAAGGCTGATGAAATTCCAAATGTTCGAAACGGATTAGGAATTTGTATTTTATCGACTTCGCAAGGGATACTTGAGGGTAAAGAGGCCAAAAAAAAGAGAGTTGGTGGCGAAATAATTTGTGAGATCTGGTAGAGGGGTTTCATATGTCTAGAATTGGAAAAAAGCCTATTACAATCCCACAAGGGGTTGAGGTAAAAAAAGAAAAAGAAAAAATCTTAGTTAAAGGACCAAAAGGCCAGTTAATAGTACCTACACATGAAAAAATTGATTATCAAATAGAGGGTAATCAAATTTTAGTTCAAAGGATAGATGAATCCAGGACTGCACGTGAACAACATGGCCTGAGAAGAACATTGCTAAATAACGCAATTATAGGAGTTACGAATGGATTTAGTAAGACATTAGAGGTTGTTGGAGTAGGATATAAGGTCAACCTCAAGGGCAAAGCAATTGAACTTAGTGTAGGTTATTCTCATCCAGTAACAATTGATTTGCCCAAAAATATTGATGCTAAGGTAGAAGGGAACAAACTTACCATATCTGGCATTGATAAACAGATTGTTGGAGAGTTTGCCGCAAAGGTAAGGAGGGTTCGTCCTCCTGAACCATATAAAGGTAAGGGCATTAAATATATTGATGAACATATTCGTAGAAAAGCAGGAAAATCAGGTGGAAAGTAGGTATGGCTATGAAATTGACAAAAGATCAAGCTCGAAAAAGAAGAAAAATAAGAATTAGAAAGAAAATTTTTGGTACCTCTGAAAGGCCAAGATTGGTTGTTTTCAGGTCAAATAAACATATTTATGCACAAATAATAAATGATGAAGTTGGTCAAACTTTAGCTTCTTTCTCAACTCTAACTTTAGATGGGCCATCCAGATTAAACAAAGATACGGCTGAGTTAGTGGGTCAAAAACTTGCTGAAAAAGCATTGGAAAAAAATATTAAAGCAGTAGTGTTTGACCGTAATGGTTATTTGTATCATGGTCGTGTAAAGGCCCTGGCCGATGGAGCCCGTAAAGGTGGTTTAAAATTTTAAGAGGTAGTAAATGCAACAGAATGATTTAGAATTAACAGAGAAGATTGTATATTTAAATCGAGTAGCTAAAGTTGTTAAAGGTGGTAGAAGGTTCAGTTTTAGTGCCTTGGTCGTTGTTGGTGATGGCAAGGGAATGGTTGGCTATGGGTTAGGAAAAGCTAACCAGGTACCAGATGCTATACGAAAGGCTACTGAAAAGGCCAAAAAGAGTATGGTAAAAGTTGCTCTGGCTGATACAACAATACCATTTCAAGTGATAGGTGAATATGGAGCGGGCAAGGTATTACTCAAACCAGCAAGCAAAGGAACTGGAATTATAGCTGGTGGCCCAGTTCGAGCTGTGCTTGAAGCAGTTGGAGTAAAAGATATTTTGACCAAGGCTATCGGCACCAATAATCCTCACAATGTTTTAAAAGCAACTATGGAAGGCTTAAAAGAGCTGACTACTGCAGAGGAAATTAGTCTTCAAAGAGAAAAAGAAGTTCAGTTAATAAAATAGCAGGTGAAAAAAATGATTAAGGTCAAATTAATCAAAAGCATAATCGGTGCAAAGCCAAAACAAAAGAAAACAATTCAGGCTTTAGGCTTTAAGAAATTAAATCAGGTACGAGAATTGCCCAAAAATGATGCTATACTTGGGATGATAAAAACAGTACATAACTTTGTTGAGGTGATTGAATAATGAAAATACATGAATTATATCCCTTTGAAGAAGAACGTAAAAAGAGGAAAAGAATAGGTCGTGGTTCAGCGAGTGGTAGAGGATGTACTTCTGGTAAGGGGAATAAAGGTCAAAATTCAAGGTCTGGTGGAGGAGTTCAGCCCTGGTTTGAAGGCGGACAGATGCCTTTGCAAAGAAGGTTACCTAAACGAGGTTTCAAAAATCCTTTTCGTACTGAATATGCCGTGATAAACCTTGATAAAATAGATAAATACTTTAGTGACGTCACCGAAGTAGGCATTGAAGATATTTATCAAAAAGGCCTTGTGAAAAAAAATTTGCCAGTAAAAATATTAGGAAATGGACAAATAGATAATCCTTTGAAAATAACAGCACATAAATTTAGTAAGTCTGCCCTGGAAAAGATAAAGCAAGCAGGTGGAACTGCAATTTCAATAGAAGGATAAAAGAGTGAAACCTGGAATAATTGAAAATTCTGGCATAAATGAACTAAAAAAAAGAATTTTATTTACTTTTCTCTTATTAGCAGTTTATAGAATTGGTATCCATATACCTGTACCAGGAATAGATGGAAACGCATTAGCAGATTTTTTTGCCAGTACACAGAATACATTATTTGGACTTTTTGATATGTTTTCAGGGGGGGGGCTCCGAAAGCTCTCCATTTTTGCTCTTGGAATAATGCCTTATATTTCTGCTTCTATTATTTTGCAGTTACTTACTGTTGTAAGCCCTGAACTTGCTAGACTAAGTAAAGAAGAAGGAGCAGCAGGGCGGAAAAAAATAACGCAATATACTAGATATCTTACGGTATTAATAACCTGTATACAGGGCTTAGGAATTGCAATTGGTCTTGAAAATATGAGTAGTCCTACGGGGGCACCAATAGTTTATACTGCGGGATGGTCATTTAGAT
>CAJXJU010000129.1 GCA_913055195.1 uncultured Desulfohalobiaceae bacterium
ACGCTCGTTCGCCTGTCCCCGCACGGAAAAATTTACTTTTTGCAGGCGACTCATTAAATCTCCTGTCACCTTTCAATTGTTTTATCGTCAAAATATAAAAAAGCCGATTTAAAGAAAAAGGGAGCAAACAATGAGTATAAAAAATTTACCAACAATAATCAAAAACAAAGTCCCTGCCAAAAATGGCCTTACATGGATTCTTGAGGCAGGTAACATGATTGTTGATGCCACAAAAGTTCAGGATGAGCAGGAGACTATACGTCTGGCCATAGAGCGGAAGCATGAGCAAACAATGGCTTCTATCAATACCATGAAAGAAGCAGTCAATTTTGCCATGCAACAGCAACATCAAAAGGAAGCTCTGGGGTTAGGAGTTATTTTAGAAGGCGTCATGCAAAGTCAAAACAATGGAAATCTGGAAGAACTTAAATCTTTTCTAGATTCCCTGGTCAAAATTACTACCAATCCTGGTGTAGCCAGGGCTGGAGCAGAAATTTTAAAAAACTTTAAATAAAAAAGGAGGTAAATTATGATCTGGTTTATTATAGGAGCAGCCGCAGCAGTTGTAACAGCAGGTCTTGGCTATGGCGCACATGAAGAGGCTAAAAGCATTAATAGAAAAGCAGAAAAAATTGTCAATAATGTGGATAATGAACGCAAACAACTTGAACAGGACCTTGCCAGGGCATCATCTGCACTTGAAGAGGGTCTAAGAGACTTTGGCTACCTCAAAGAAAATGCAGTTAATATCGTGGAACAGGTTGGAGCTGAATTGAATGAAATCGTTATAAAGCAGGGGTGGAGCGAAATACATAATGTAATAGTCAAAATCAATGAGCATGTTCTTGAAGTAAAAAGCGCTATAAGTGAATTTAAAAAACTTGCAGGTGACGATCCTCTCAAAGCTGCTATCATAACTGGCGGTGCAGCCTTAACTACTTCTGTCGCCACATCTCTTATCACTGGCACAGCAACAGCTGCTACCACTTCTGCCCTTCTTGGAACTGCTGGAATTAGCGCCATAGAAGGTGCTGCTGCCCTGTCATTAGGCGCTGCTGGTGGTGCTGCTGCATCTTTAGGCGCGCTTGTGCCTGTCCTGGCTCCAGCCCTTGCTCTTGGTTCTCTGGCCTTTGGCATCACAGAAAACATCAATGCTGAAAAAAATCTCACCAAAGCAAAAGAATATAAGGCAGATGTATCTATCTGGATAGAAAAGGCTAAAGCACAAATAGACGTATGGCAAAGATATCTGGAACGTGTTAGCATATTATCAACTTCTTTAAATGAATTAACAAATAATCTCATTAAGGAAATATCACTGCCTGACCATAAGACAAACTGGAGTACTAATAGTGAGAGAGTTGTAGCAGTTATAAGTATATGCTGGGCCATTATTCAAATTTTACAAATCAATTTAGAAATGGATGCAGATAATTTTTTTAAGCTTGAAAATGAAATTCAGAGAACAATCGATCAATGGCATTATTAGATTCGCCTGCAAAAAAGGACTTCTTTGCAGGCGACTCATGACTTATGCCTGCATACATATCTCACATCCAATGACAACAAAACACTTTCCTCTGTCTGACTTTTCCAGCCACAATCCCACACAATGGCAACATCATCCATCTTTACTCCAGGGCCTCTTTTACGATCATAACGCCTGCCAGTTATGGGAATTAATTTGCCATTCATTATAAAATCCTCATCATACAACAAATAAAAAGGACACTTCTCATTTCCAGGCCACTTTACAAGAGGATTCTCGCCATCCTTTTCAACAAACTCCCCATGAAAAATTTTTTCAGCCTTTTGCATTTTTACATCCAGTAACCTGCCCAGGCCCTTATTCACTTCACCACCCCATTGCGACTGCATGAGCAATTCTTTTAATGATAAGTCTGCTATACTTGCATCAGAAGAAACTGTTATTTTTAAATCATCATCCCTGCCTTCCTGCCAGAACACATATCCCTTTAACCCGGTTCTCTCGCGACTTTTATTATTACCATGAATAGGAACAGCTACAATCACTTCCTTTTCAAATAATCTATTTTCCAGCGCGCCCCTGGTATTATAATCCAGAGCTACACCATAATAAGCAGTTAAATAATGGTTTTCCAGATCCAATAATCCTTTTTCCCAGGGAAACAAAATCTTATTCTTATGTAACACAAAAAATGGAGAAAATCGTATATGTCTGGCAAGAAAATTTTCTACTTTTGCAAAATCATGTTCAGGCAAATTCAACTTCTTTACCAGCACTGGCACAAGGGCATAAAAAGGAATATGAGCTGGTACAAAAGGCAATGTCCTGGAAATAAAGCCCAGAGGTGAAGTGCCACAATGCAAATCGCTTTTTAAAGGCACAACAACTTCTGCAACATGCCATCTATTCATTGCTATTCCCCTTGTTTTCACTGGTGATTTCTGCTTTGGCATGGTATCTGGCAAAAATTAAGGCCTGCTCTGTGACCTTACGTGCCAGAATTAATTTTGGCAGAGATTCTGTAATTTTTCGCACAGCAGTTAATAATTCAGCAGGATCATTTTGAAAGTTCTTTTTATCTATAAGTTGAACTTTATTATTGCTCCACAGTTCATATAAAAAGTCAGTTAAAACCTTTTTACCATATTCTTTTTTATGACATGACAACAAAAACACTGCCATTGCATAAAGTCCATTTTCAGCCAGGACTCCCAGCGCCTTATTGATAATATTCTCCTGATCTTTGATTTTTATTTTATTGTCCTTTATAATTATTTTTCTACCATACTTTGCGCAAATAGGCTCAAGATTGACTATCTGTTCCATGATTTTCCTCCGTTAATTATCAAGGTTTAACACCTTCATCCTGCCAAAACCTCTGGTATTCATGCCTCCCAATCCAAGAGACTCAAAAAGCTGTAAGCCAGATTGTACTATTTTCAGAACCTTCTCAATTTTAATTTCTTCATTACAACGATATTCATCTATTACCACATCAAAACTGATAAGAGTTGCTCTGGGTATGGCTTCATAGGTAAACAAGGCTCCAGAGTCTGCTGCACCAGTTTTAAAATCAATAGCTACTGAGGTTCGTACTTCCAGATTAGAATTCACTATCTCAGGAAACAGCCATTCAGGAGCAATTACAAGGCGCTCATTTATCTTCTTCCAGATATCATTATCTGCTAGATTTACTTCTTCAGGCAGTTGTATTTCTTTAGCTTCTTCGAGCTTCATATAAAGCCAGCCCAGGTTTATTTTATCATGCTCCTGAATTAAATCCTTCCCTGCCAGAAGCTTATCACCTGTAGGGGGAGTACCCTGGCCGCCAATTTCATTTAAAATAGATGCAGTTGTAACCCAGACAGGCCCAATCATGGTAGCCACTGGAAAGGCAACTATCTGCCCATCAAAAAACTTTACCCTGCCCACCTGATTCTTTTTTTCCTGGCCGGACGCATAGCCAAAGGTTTTACAGATAATGCACTTTCCGCAATTATTTTTATCATCTTTGGGATCTCTGTTTGCACAGTCTATAGCCTCTTTCTGTTCTTTTTCCTCAAGCTGATAAATTGCATAATTGCGGCACACACCAGATATGGAAGAGCCTGGTAATTTAGGTAAATTTGTACCCGGGTCACGAACAATTGTATTATCAACCCGTCCCAACCTGTAACCGCCACTGCCAATGTGCAAAGGATCAATAGTGTAAGCAAAATATTTCATTTATTTTTCCTCCTGTTTTTTGTCTATTTGACAGATAAAGTCATACCATTCCACAAAGTCAAACAACGAACCATCCATTGCCATTGCCAATAATTTATCTTTTTGTTCTTTTGTAGCATATTTTCCCAGAATTACATTTAACAAATCCTCACACAAGCCTTGTCTGGCTTCTTCTTCATCCTCCCTGTGCCAGTTAGCATGAACATATCCAAGCTGCTCAACCAGATGCTTCCGCTGTGAAGTATCTATTTTTTTGATAAGTGTTTCTATATCCTGCCAGCTATCCCATACACTCAGTGGATATGGTCTGGGGCCTCTGGAGGCACAGAACAAATGCGGCCTTGAATCATTGTCAGTCAAACGTATATCATAACGTCTGGTAGTGGTGTCTAAAATTTCATAATCAAAGGTAGATGGATAAACATAAATTTGTTGTCCCTGTTTTAACTCGCTGACATGCACAGGAAATCTGTTGTTACCCTCAACCCAGAACCAGGAATAAAATGTGTCTTTCTTGCCATTTGGTAAAAGGGCTGGAATTTTCCAGATAATTCTTCTTTGCCTGTGATCTTCCAGTTCAAGTAAATAATGATCATTTTCACGTTTTACATCTTCCCTGACCGTCCAGAGCTTCTCTCCCATTTCCATTGCCAGACGATTAAAACGTCTTGCAGCATCAATAGCTACATATAAAGGAGATTTATAATAAAATATTGTCACAGATAAATGAAATGGCAAAAGATGACGCACTCTGGCAAAACGTTCACAATATTCATTATATATATCGCTGCAACATTGCCAGAGCTTATCATCAGCACGCATAAGCAACATAACGCTGCCAGAGTCAATGGTAAGGGGGATATAAGAAGTCTTCTTTCTCTCTCCCCAATGTAAAATATATTTAACAAATTCACCAGTTGTTTCCCACATTCGAGCCAATCTTGATGGCGCAGGATGAAGACGTACTGCATAATTAATAACTTTGTCCACATCATTTAAAAGATGATGGCTAAAGGGAGCATTTAACACATGTTGTTCAATATAATTTCTGGCTTTTTCTGCCTTTGTAGTACCTGGTACACGTCCATCTCTTAATGAACCTAACAAATGGTCATTAAGAACATTTTGTAAAACAGCTATATTTTTATTTGTAAAATTTCTGTTATCAAGGACAGAAGCAATCTTATCTAAATCAAAATTTTTAACTTCTTGTGTTATTGTTTTAAGTGATTTTAGCAAAATATTTGAGGAAGCCTGGCCGCTTAAAAAAGGCAACAAGTTAAATGAAGCTGAAATTAAAGCTATTCTTTTTTGTCTACCTTCAACATCTTTATCAGAGACTAAATCCTCAAGCGTATCTACACTATAATACAATTGCGATTGTATTTTCAACCGACCATATTTTTTATAACTT
>CAJXJU010000130.1 GCA_913055195.1 uncultured Desulfohalobiaceae bacterium
CAGAGGCCAGGAATTTGAGGATTTTGAGGAAGACCTCTTTGTCAGTGTCAGTAATGGGCAGTCCCTGGAGCGCTGTTCTGGAGATGACGTGATAGACAGCGGGCTGGTCAGTGACAAGCATTCTGGGAATACGTGGCATGACAGATACCTCCTGTAGTATATAGTAAGGTTGAAGTTGAACTGAGGATTAAAGGAAAAGAAAGGAGTTGTCAAGTCATTTCTCCTGTCCCACTGTCAGTCGTCCCACTGTCAGTCTTGTCATGTCCGATAATATTTGACATATTGACTCAACTTTTTGGGAGGAGAGAGGATATGAAACATTATTTAGAAAGCTACTGGGAAATAAAGTTAAGGAATGTGCAGGAGGCTCTTGAAGCCAATAATTTCGAGGTGTTCCTGGCAGGTGGCCCTGATGAAGCCAGAGAAATAGTCATGCAGAAAATCTTGCCGACAATAAATCCTGCCTCCATTTCCTGGGGAGGGTCCAGAACTTTTAGGCAAACCGGCCTTTATGATGAATTGAAAAATTCAGGTATAGAAATCATTGATACGTATGTAAAAGGTATGACCAGAGAGGAGGTGATGGAACTTCGGCGCAAAGCTCTCCTGGTGGATTTATATGTCACAGGTACTAACGCCATAACTGAAGACGGTTTTCTGGTAAATCTGGATATGATTGGGAACAGGGTTGGCGCAATTACTTTTGGGCCGAAGTTTGTTCTGGTTCTGGCTGGTAGAAACAAGATTGTGCCTGACTTTGATGCTGCTGTAAGCCGTATTAAAGGATATGCTGCCCCTGCCAATGCCATGCGTCTTGGTAAAAAAACTCCCTGTACTAAGACCAGTTCCTGTCATGATTGTAAGAGTGAAGATCGCATTTGTAATGTCTGGACAATAACAGAGAAGTCTTTTCCTAAAGGAAGGATAAAAGTAGTTCTTATCAATGAGGATCTGGGGCTTTAGTTAAATGGCCGGATTTGTTCATCTACATTGTCATACAGAGTATAGTTTGCTCGATGGGGCGATCAGGCTCAAGGACCTATGTGCCAGGGCAGTAGATTTTAAGATGCCTGGTGTAGCCATTACTGATCATGGCAACCTTTTTGGCGCGGTTCTGTTTTATACCACAGCCAAAGATTTTGGTTTGAACCCCATTATAGGCTGTGAAGTTTATGTGGCTGAAGATCATACGAAGAAGTCTCAGGAACGTTATCATTTAGTGCTTCTGGCAGAGAATAAAACAGGCTATCATAATCTTATCAAGATTGTTACCAAAGGCTGGCTGGACGGATTTTATTATAAGCCACGCGTGGATAAAGAGATTTTAAAAAAATATAGTGATGGGCTTATTGCCCTTTCTGCCTGTTTGCATGGAGAAGTCCAGTATAAATTGCAAAAGCAGGGATTTGAAGCTGGACTTGGTGCTGCCAGAGAATATGAACATATTTTTCCGGGTAGGTTTTATCTGGAAATGCAGGCCAATGGAATTAAAGAGCAGGAAGAAGTTAATATCAAGCTTCAGGAGATGGCCCAAAAAACAGGTCTTCCTCTGGTGGCCACCAATGATTGTCATTATTTAAACAAAGACGATGTTGAAGCTCATGATATCTTACTCTGCATCCAGACCAATTCAAAAGTGAATGATCAGGGGAGGATGCGCTTTGATACTGATGAGCTTTATTTTAAATCTCCTGAAGAGATGGAGAGGGCTTTTAAAGATTGTCCACAGGCTCTGGAAAATGTGGAGGAGATTGCCAGAAGATGTCAGGTGGAACTTGAGCTGGGCAAACATCATTTTCCAGTTTACACCCTGCCTGAAGGAGTGACACTGGAAGATGAGTTTGTTCGTCTGAGCAGAGAGGGGTTAAAACAAAGGCTAAAAGATTTGCCTTATGAGGTGGATGAACAAAAGTACTGGCAGAGATTGGAACAGGAACTTGAGGTTATCTGTCAGAAGGGTTTTGCTGGCTACTTTTTGATAGTTCAGGATTTTATCAATTGGGCCAAAGCACACTCCATACCTGTAGGGCCAGGCAGAGGTTCGGCAGCAGGAAGTCTGGTGGCCTACGCACTGAAAATCACCAATCTTGATCCCATCAAGTATAAACTTCTTTTTGAGCGTTTTTTAAATGTAGAGCGCACCAGCCTGCCAGATATTGATGTTGATTTCTGCTATGAGCGGAGAGAAGAGGTTATTCGCTATGTAACTGAAAAGTATGGTGAAGATAGTGTAGCCCAGATTACCACCTTTGGTACCATGAAGGCCAAGGCCGTTGTCAGAGACGTGGCCAGAGCCATGGGGATTAGTTTGGCTTTAGCAGACAAGATAGCCAAGCTTATTCCAGACGAATTAAAAATGACCATAGACAAGGCTCTGGAAATGGAGCCTGATTTAAAAAAAATGGTGGAGGAAGATGAACGTATAGCCAGGCTCATGGATATTTGCCGGCGTCTGGAAGGACTGGCCAGACATGCTTCCACCCATGCTGCCGGCATTGTTATCTCTGACAGGCCTATGGCTGAATATCTTCCTTTGTACCGGGGGAAAAAGGGTGAAGTTGTTACCCAGTTTGATATGAAGCGGGTGGAAAAGGTGGGGCTGATTAAATTTGACTTCCTGGGCCTTAAAACTCTGACTGTTATAAGTGATACATTAAAACTAGCCCGGCAGGGAGGAAAAAAAGTTCCTGACATGGACAAACTCCCTCTGGACGATAAAAAGACTTTTGCCCTTCTTTGCGCTGGCGAGACAGACGGTGTGTTTCAACTGGAAAGTTCTGGTATGCGCAATGTCTTAACTGATCTAAAGCCCAATTGTTTTGAAGATATTATTGCTCTTCTGGCTTTGTATCGGCCAGGGCCCCTGGAAAGCGGGATGGTCAATGATTTTATCCGTCGTAAGCACGGACAAACACCAGTTGAGTATCCTCACCCTGCTCTGGAGCCTATCTTAAAAGAAACCTACGGAGTTATTCTTTATCAGGAACAGGTCATGCAGATAGCTGCTGTGCTGGCCAACTATTCTCTGGGTGATGGCGATATTTTGCGTCGGGCTATGGGTAAAAAAGAACCAGCAGTTATGGCCGCGCAGAGATCCAAATTCATGCAGGGAGCAAGAGAAAACAATGTTCCAGAAGAAGTAGCTGAGCATATTTTTGATTTGATGGAAAAATTTGCCGGTTATGGCTTTAATAAGTCCCACAGCGCTGCTTATGCCCTTATTTCCTATCAGACTGCCTATTTAAAAGCCCACTATCCAGTGGAGTTCATGGCAGCAACAATTACGTCGGAGATAAATAATACAGACAAGGTTATTGCTCATATTAATGCCTGTCGAGAGATGGGTATTGATGTGCTTCCTCCAGATATTAATCACAGCCATTACTTTTTTAGCGTTGAAAATGATAAGATGCGTTTTGGCCTGTCAGGCGTAAAAAATGTCGGCCAGTCTGCCATTGAAGATATTGTGCAGGAAAGGGAGAAAAATGGGCCTTACACCAGTTTGCTTAATTTTTGCGAGCGGGTAAATCTTAGAAAAGTCACCAAAAGGGTCATTGAGATGCTTATTAAAAGCGGGGCCATGGACTGTCTGGGGTGTAGCCGCAAAGGACTTCTGGCTGGCATGGACAAAGTAGTGGCCAGGGCCCAGCAAAAGGCCAAACGCAAGAGCAAAGGCCAATTATCGTTTTTAAGTCTGGTTCAAAAAGAGTCTGATTCTTTGCCTGGTCTGGGTATTGATTGTCCTGAAAATGAGATGGAGGAATTTAGTGATGAAGAAAAATTAAAGCTGGAAAAGGAGGCCCTGGGGTTATACTTAAGTGGGCATCCTTTGCTTCCGTATAAGGATGGCATAAAACGATTGGGCTTGCATGAACTGCAACAATGTAGAGACCTGCCTGCCAATACAGAAGTGCAATTGGCTGTCATGGTAGTGGGCAGGAAAGAGCATATTAATAAGAAAGGCGAAAAAATGGCCTTTTGTCAGATCGAAGATTTAACTGGCAGCGCGGAAGTGACATTTTTCGCAGATGTTTACGCTCAGGCTAAAAATATCCTTGCCAGTGAAGAGCCACTTTATCTTAAAGCCAGAATTAGTGCTTACGAAGGGTTGCAGGCAGGCGAAAGTGATGGCGAAGAACAGGATAGACCCAGGCAAATAAAACTTCTGGGCCAGAATGTGCAATATTTGCAGGATGCTATTAATAATGACCATCGCCCCATAAGTATTGTCATAGATATAACTCAAAAAGAGGAAGATAACGAGATCGGGGTGTTGACGGGGTTAAAAAAAATTATAGAGAAGTATCCGGGTCAGGTGCCGGTACAGCTTTTGTTGATGGGCGAGGATTTTGAATGCAAATTGCAACTTGGCCCTGAATTTGGGGTGAGTCCCTGTCAGAAATTTTGGGCCGAAGTGAAGGCAATGACGGAAGAAGAAAGGATGAAGGATGAGGGATGAAGGATGAAAAGGGAAGAATAATGGCGGGAGGATGGATGCGGAAGGAGGAAGGATGAAGGGGAAAGAAGAGAGATCTGGAACCTGGTTTTTACGGGTGAGGGCGGACTTTAGTGCGTCTCATCAGTTAAGGCATTATGGTGGTAAATGCGAAGCCTTGCATGGCCACAATTTTCAGGTTGAAGTTGAGGTTTGTGGTAAGGATCTCGATTTTGAGACTGGTATTTTAATTGATTTTAAAATATTGAAGCAGCATTTGCAGACTGTTCTGGATAAACTTGATCATAAACATCTAAATGATCTTGATGAGTTTCGAGAAGATAATCCGTCTTCTGAGCTTCTGGCGAAATTTATTTTTCAACAGATGAAGAAATTGCTCGCTGGAGAGAGAGTGAAACTTTCTTATGTTATGGTGGCAGAGAAAAATAGTTCTATGGCTTTTTATCGGGAGGATTAAATTTGCGCGTTTTATTGCAAAGGGTAAAAAGAGCTACGGTATCTGTAGATGGCAAGACTGTCTCCAGTGTAGGAAAAGGAATCCTGGCTTTTGTTGGCTTTGCCAGACAGGATACAGAACTATATTCTTCCAGGAGTCGCCTGCAAAAAGTCAAAACTCGCAATTTACAGCTAGCGGGGACAGGCGAACGACTAATGATTTCAAATGG
>CAJXJU010000131.1 GCA_913055195.1 uncultured Desulfohalobiaceae bacterium
CCCTGACAGCATTCAACAGGGTGAAGCATTCAACATTCAACATTGCCTGCAAAAAAGGGACTTTTTGCAGGCGACTCATGTATTAACAAAGTGTTAAAGGATACTTTGATCTAAAAATTTTGAACTTCAGATCTTATCATGGACTTTCCAGATTTTACCGAAGGCGACTGGGTTTTCGTCCATCCCCAGAACACCATAGGCAAAATCATTGAAAAATCCTGCCTGTGGGGAAATACGGTTTTCCGTGTCTGGCTGCCTTCTACTGATTCAATCATTCGCGTACCCCGGTCGTCCCTTTCACCCACTCAGTCCTCAACCCTCAGCACTCATCACTTAATCTATCTGGCAACTGCTGCCCGTATAGCTGACGCCCTGACACAGGATGTCTTGCTTGCGCCCATTGAATCTTCAGTCATTCCTTTGCCTCACCAGATACGGGCATTATCCAGAGCCATTTCCTCTGAACGTGTGCGCTATCTCCTGGCAGATGAAGTTGGTCTTGGCAAAACAATTGAGGCTGGCCTTATTATGCGGGAGCTAAAACTGCGAGGATTGGTCAGGCGAACTCTGGTAATTGCGCCCAAAGGATTAGTTACTCAATGGGTAGCTGAAATGCGCACTCATTTTAATGAGGATTTTCGCTTGCTTATCCCTGGTGACTCATCTTCTTCTCTTTATGCAGACCATGACAATATATGGCAGAGTTATCATCAAATAGTCTGCCCTATGGATTCAGTTAAACCACTTATTAAACGGAGAGGTTGGACAAAAAAACAAATAGCTGACTACAATCGGAAGCGGTTTGAAGATTTAATCTCTGCTGGCTGGGATTTAATTATTGTTGATGAAGCTCACCGTTTAGGTGGTAGCACAGACCAGGTTGCCCGGTACAAACTTGGTCAGGGTCTGGCTGAGGCAGCACCTTATTTGCTTTTGCTTTCAGCAACACCACATCAGGGTAAAACAGATGCTTTTCATAGATTGATCTCTTTGCTGGATCCTGATGCCTTTCCTGATATCAGCAGTGTCACGCGGGACAGAGTACAGCCCTATATCATTCGCACGGAAAAGCGCCAGGCTATTGACGCGGAAGGAAAGCCACTTTTTAAACCCAGGCGCACAGAACTTGCGCCAGTTTCCTGGGAAGAACGCCATCAGGAACAGAGATTACTCTATGAAGCAGTTACTGAGTATGTGCGAAAAGGCTATAATCAGGCCATGCAGGAAAAGCGCAGTTACATTGGATTTCTTATGATCTTAATGCAGCGTCTGGTAGTCTCCAGTACCCGCGCCATCAGGACAACGCTGGAGCGTCGTCTTGAAGTTTTAAAATCCAGGCCCCAGGTTCTTGATCTTTTTGTTGAAGCGGAAATTTTAAGTGAGGAACCTGAAATTTTTTATGATTTAGATGGCGAAACACAACGGGAAATTTTGCTTCACGAGAAATTAAATGCTCTAAAAAATGAACAAGAAGAAGTAAAATTTCTTCTGGATGCTGCTATTCGTTGTGAGCTTAAAGGCCCTGATGCCAAAGCAGAGGCGCTGTTGGATTGGATTTATCGGCTTCAGGCAGAGGAAGGCGATCCTGATCTGAAAGTGCTGGTCTTTACTGAGTTTGTACCAACCCAGGAGATGCTGTTTGAGTTTTTGAGTGAGCGAGGTTTTAAGGTTGTTTATCTTAATGGCTCCATGAACATGGATTTGCGAAAAAAAGTTCAGGATGACTTTGCAAAAAAAGCACAGATTCTAATTTCTACAGACGCGGGTGGTGAAGGCTTAAATCTTCAGTTTTGTCATGTTGTTATTAATTATGATATCCCCTGGAACCCAATGCGGTTGGAACAACGCATTGGCCGGGTGGATCGTATTGGTCAGTCTCATACTGTGCGGGCCATTAATTTTGTTTTTGAAGACTCTGTTGAGCATCGTGTGCGCGAGGTTTTGGAGCAAAAACTAGAGGTTATTTTTAATGATTTTGGTATAGACAAGACCTCAGATGTTCTTGATTCAGCCCAGGCAGGTAAGCTTTTTGATGATTTATATATAGAGGCTATTTTAAATCCAGAAACAGTTGAAAAGAGTGTAGAGCAGGTTGTAAAAAATATTCAGCAGCAGGCACAGGAAGTTCGTGAGAGTGTAGCTGTTTTTGGCTCAGCAGAGGACTTAAATCCTCATGATGCCCAGCGCTTAATGTCTCATCCCCTTCCTCATTGGGTGGAGAGGATGACTGTAAATTATTTGCAGATAAGTGGAGGTCAGGCAGAAAAGAAACGTGGGAAATGGATGTTTACCTGGCCTGATGGTGAAACCATGACAGATGTAGTTTTTAGTGCGAAAAGTGCAGAAAAGAACCCTGCTGTTTGTCAAATGACACTGGAAAATCCTAAAATACGCGGTTTGACCATGAGGCTTCCCTGCTTTGCTCCTGGTCAACCAGTGCCTGTCATCACCCTTCCTGACCTTTCCCCGGAGATTCAGGGCTTCTGGTCATTGTGGCAAATTTCCATTCAAAATGATTCCTTTCTCAGCGCGGAATCTTCATTACTCACAAGAAAGCGGCGTATGTTGCCTTTATTTTTATCTGACAATGGCCGGGTATATATGCCAACTGCCAGGTACATCTGGGATCAGTTACTCACCTCTGAACCAATTATTGTGCGTCATCTGGATAGTGAAACATCCCATCAGGCTTTTTTACAACTTAAGAAAGTGGCTCTGGAATATGGTAAAGATATATATGAGGAACTTAAACAGGCATATCAAAAGCATATCGCTAAGGAGCGGGAAAAAGGAGAACGAGCTTTTGCTGCACGGCGTAAAATAATTGAACGAATTGGTCTGCCCCAGGTGAGAAATTATCGTCTGAATCTTTTAGCTCAAGAAGAAAGGGAATTTCAGAACCAAATTGAACTTAAAATGGAAGTAATGCCAGAAATGTTGCCATTGCTTCTGGTTCGGGTGATTGGTGAAACGGAGAATGGGGAATGGAAGAAACAGGGAGAGAGGAAAAAGGATGGGGGGAATAATGGAAATTTGTAATAAAAATTTTCCTTATGGCAGCCGTTGGCTGTGCGCGGATTTTCATCTTCACACTAAAGCAGATAAAGAGTTCTCGTATTCAGGTGATGAAAATTATTACAATTCACAATATGTAGAAGCATTGAAATCTGCAGGAATTGAGGTTGGTGTAATAACCAATCATAATAAATTTGATTATGATGAGTTTAAAGCGTTGAAAAAGACCGCACGAAAAAAAGGGATTTTTTTGCTTCCGGGTGTTGAACTCTCGGTTAATGACGGCGCAAACGGTATTCATACCCTTATTGTATTTAGTGATGATTGGTTGAAAAACGGGAATGATTATATCAATCAATTCCTGAATGTGGTTTTTAAAGGTAAGACTCCTGAAGAATATGAGAATGAAAACGGAAGAACCTCTTTGGGACTTCTTGAAATCATAGGCGAACTTGAGGTCTATCACAGGGATTTTTTTCTGATTTTTGCCCATGTAGAGGATAGAAGTGGATTGTGGAATGAATTGGATGGCGGTAGATTGAAAGAATTGGGGAGAAATGTACTTTTTAAGCAGAGAACTTTAGGATTCCAAAAAGTACGTACCCATAATAAATTTAATAAAAAAAGTCGGGAAAAAGTTAAGCAATGGCTAACTGATTGGTATCCTGCAGAAGTTGAGGGTTCTGATCCCAGGGCTATAGAAGAAATAGGCAAAGGAAAAAGATGTTACTTGAAAATAGGGGACTATACTTTTGAAGCTGTCAAATATGCCCTGCTTGATTATGAAAACAGAGTCATAATCGGAGAAAAACCGAAATATTCCCATTCGCATATTATTAGCGTTTCTTTTGAAGGCGGTTGTCTTGATGGAGAGACTGTGAATTTTTCTCCTGAACTTAATACTTTGATAGGTATTCGCGGAAGTGGCAAATCAGCAATACTGGAAACCGTTCGTTATGCCCTGAATATTCCTTTTGGGCAAAAAGCAATGGATTTAAAATATAAAACACGACTTGTTGAATATGTTCTTGGGAGTGGTGGAAAAATTACTGTAAAAGCTAAAGATAGACACGGAATGATTTATGAAATCAGGCGTATTCTCAAAGAAAAACCTGATGTATATATTGATGGAATACATCACCCTGGAATTTCCATCAGAGAGACAGTTTTGCATAAACCTGTATATTTCGGTCAAAAGGATCTCTCTGCCACAGGAGAAGGTTTTGAAAAGGATCTGGTGGAAAAATTGGTAGGAGAAAAACTTGCTGATATTCGTTCCAGAATTGAAATACAACGACAGAAGGTAATTGATATTGTAAAACAAATCAAAAAAGTATCTGATATTAGAGAGAAAAGAAAGGAATATGAAAATAAATTAAAAGATGCGAAATTTAGACTTAAATTTTATCAAGAACATGGTGTTGAAGAAAAGCTGCAAAAAGAGATTGCGTTCGATGCTGATTTCAGAAAATGTTCTCATGTAATTTCTTTAACAAAATCTTATCTTAGTGATCTGGAATCATTTATCAATCAATATGAAGATGATTTGAAAAATGAAAAAGTTTATACATCAAAGCAAAATGAGTTCTTTTTCAAAGAATTCTTTGCTGTTTACGATAGATTGATTGTATCCTTTGAAAGGATTAAAAATGAACTGAAGGAAAGCAATCAAATTTTAACTGAATTAAAAGAAAAAGTTAATGAATTTGAAGAGTTAAGAGAAAGTTTAAAAGAAGAATTTGCCAGAATAGAAAGGAAATTGGCCGAGCAGCTGCAGAGATCTGGTGTTCAGGCCATACGTCCGGATGAATTTCGTGAACTAACGAAAATTGTGGACCAGGCCACTCAAATGCTAAAAGCTCTGGAAAAACAGGAAGATGTTCGCAGCGCATTGCAGGATGAACTCATTCGAGGATTAACAAACCTTAATAATTTATGGCATGAAGAGTTTCAGAAAATCAAAAAGGAATTGGATAAAGTAAATAAAGAGCATTCATCTTTAACCATAAAAATTGATTTTAAAGGAGACAAGAAAGCTTTTATTGAGTATATGAAAAGTATATTCAGAGGAAGTCGTATTCGTGAGGCAACTTTTGAATT
>CAJXJU010000132.1 GCA_913055195.1 uncultured Desulfohalobiaceae bacterium
AACAGGTAAAGAAATATATGTGCCTGCCAGAGATAAGGGAGAAGCAGGATATGAAATTTTATTTATTGGTGGGTAGTAAGGCAGGGGTAAAGGCGTTTGAAATGCTAAATTAGCAACCAGCGCCAGATATATTCTCCTTTGCACCAGGCAGGCAGAGTCAGATCCCTATCCTTTTCACAGAACAATAAAAGCAAATATTTTAGCCTGGTTTGTTTAAGCAAATTTTGTCCGTGTTTTAAAATAGCGGTTAGATTTTGTTTATGTAATCTATGGCAGGGATAAAATAAGATTTTATTTTCTCTGGCCCTGGCCAGAAATACAATGTGGTTGTCAGCGATCAGAAAGTTGACCTGCAGGTTTTGCCGTTTAAGGTGCAGGAGGGTGATTATCTGAATCAGGTTCTGGCGGTGATGATTCAGTTGAGTATTATATTGTCTGACTTTTGTCTGTCTGGCCTGCAAAAGCGCGTTGATCAGACCGTGATCAAAAAAGTAAAATAGTTTGTTGTTTATTTGTTGTAAAAGAGGTTGTCCGGCAGAACAGGCTGTAATTTCAAAAGCCAGGTTGTGATGAAGAATTTTGTTGATATAATAATGAAACCTAGAGTCTGAGAGTGCTGGAAGGTGTTGTTGTGTTTTTTTGATTAGCTCGGTGTAAGAAATGGGTGCTATTGAGGCCTGCAAAAGAGTCTGTAAGATATGATGGACAACAAGCTGTTCCTGCCTGCTTTCAGGAGCCAGGTCCGTAATGATTTTTTCAAGATAAGCACTGAGCCCAAAGGAGAATTGTTTTGCTGAATATCCTGTGTTATGTTGTTGTGTTGTGGTTTCTGTTGCGTTTAAGATATACTCAGGCAGGCCACTGCCATGAAGGTATTTTAAAAAGGCCTGCTTGAGTATAATTTTTGATTGCTGTGAAAAGCGCTCATCCGGGAATTGATGTGTAATGCGTAAATATTCTGCAAAGGAAACAGGAAAAAGGTGAATAGTTGTTAGCCCGGGCAGGTTAATGTGTTTGACAAATTGGTTGACAGTTTCAGAATCAGTGGAAGTAAAAATGATGTGTTTTGAGACCTGGTGATAAAGTTGATAAACAAAATGTTCCCAGCCCGGCAAACCATGAACATTGTCCAGAAGAAAGCAACCATTTTTTAGTTGCTTATGTGAATAAGTTTCCTGTAATAAGGCGCAAAAGAAATCTGCTGTGGTTGCTGCGAAGGCCCGATTGCTCAGGTCAAAGTAGAAGATTTTGTGTTTGTTTTGAGTTTGCAGATTTTGCGCGTACAAAAAAAGAGCGGATGTTTTGCCGGTTGAGCGGGCACCTGTAATGGCCAGGGGAAGAGTCATGTCCATGATCGTGTTTCTGGGAAGCAGGTCAGGAGAAGAGTGAATGTCGGTGGCCTGCTCAATTAATTGTTGAAGGACTCGAGTTGTTGAACTGCACATACGCTATGTTTATTTTGCTTTTTTGCGGAAAAATTTAAAAAATATTATTGAACCCTTCAGGCTAAACATTTCTAGCGCGTTCTTTTAGTTTTTCCAGGTCATATTTTCTCAAGCGCAGCTTTATACTCTTTTTTTCGTTTTCTTGATCTATTATCTTTTCTATTTTATCTTTTTCTTCTTTTGATAGAGATATAAAATTAAAAATTTCATTTTCAACCTTCTCTTCATATTCATCTAATTTTATCTTATGATTCATGGCTTTCTCCATCAACATTGCCTGGAAAAAGGAACTTTTTGCCGGTGAATCTTTATTTTGCTTTTTTGCGAAAAAATTTAAAAAATATCATTGAGCCTATACTGGCTCCATGCATAAGCAACCTGTTTCTAAGCCACTTTTCATCCTTTTTCCGGCCTACTCCTATGCGGTGAATGCGAAAAGGATTTGTGCCAGGGCCGTTACGAAATCTTTCCAGGGTAAAAGCGCCGTGAAATCCTGCCTCTTTTAAAGCCTGAGTGCAGAGTTTGTCAAAATGTCCCCAGGGCCAGCAAAAAAGCTGGAGATTGGATTTGTTAATTTCTTTGATTAGTTCATAAGAACGTTTAAAATCATTCAGGCAGAATTTATATCTTTCTTCGTCTGAGCGTGGTTGCAACTTTATAGCGCGTGTCTGAAAATTATTTTCTTCATGAGAATTAATAGGTGCCTCTGTTGAACATTGAACATTTTCTTCCGGCCAATAGCCATTGTACGCATAAGCACTGCCAATTTTAAAAACAGGATCTTCTGGTTGGGGGTTGTTGTATATGCCATAGATTGACCAGTGCGCATTGGTGGCAACAGTGCCAGTTTGTTGCAGATTTATAAAACATCCCTGATGTCTTGAGGTATGAGAATACACCTCCATGCCAAAATCCTGGATGGCAGCTTTTAATTCCCCCAGGTTCATAAATTGAGAGTAATCATTGTCTTTTAAGGCCATGCGGAAGGCATGGGATAATTTTGCAAGATTGCGGATACTTTCTGGTTCTCTTGGCGGTGCTGTTTCAATAAAATCAGTTACAGCGAAGAAAACACCGTGCATGTTGAGCCTGGCAAGAAGGGGAATGGTATATACCCAATTGCTGATGTGGCAACCGTCAAAAGTGAGGACAATATATTTGCCATTAAGCTTTTTCTGGCCGGTTATGATGTCATATAGATGTGAGGCAGTAATGGTTTGAAAGCCCAGTTCCTGGATGACATCAAGATGCTTTTTAAATGCTTCCAGGTCATGGCCACCAGGGGTGCCCATGTCATGGTAACATAAAACAGGTATGTTGCGGATTATTTTATTGAACATGTTAAAGATTTCTTTTTTGATACAAGGTTTCGGTATAAATCTTCCAGGGCCTTAGCTTTTGTTTGTGGTAAAAAAAGGTGTTTTAAGGCCAGGCTTTTCTGGCGCAGCGATTCCCTGAGAGATGGTGATGCAATTAGTTGATTAAGATGATGAGCCAGTTGTTTGCTGTCCCCTGGTGGAAACAGGAGTCCATTGCCCTCCAGAACCTCCGGGATGCCACCTACATTTGACGCTACAATGGGCAGACCAAAATGAATTGCTTCCAGAAGGGTATTGGGCATGCTTTCACTTAAAGATGGAATACAAAAGATGTCAAAAATTTGTAAATAGTCAGCAATGTTTTCCTGGTGGCCCAGGATGTGAGTGAAGGTATGTATATTTAATTATTTACATAAAGGGAACCACTTTTGTTTAGTGCCGCCTATGATTACCAATTCAAAGTTTGGGGCATTTATTTTTGCTACTGCATGTAAAAGTACTTCAATACCTTTGTTTGGTGAGTCTCCACTTATAGTGCCTATAATTAGTCTCTTTTTGTTGATCCCGATCCTTTTTAGAACAACATGCGGAGGATTGGCTGGAATTGATCTTTGAGGCGGAAGGCAATTATAAATAACTTTAATTTTTTTTTCTGGCACACCAATCCGGGTTAATGTTTTGGCACAGGCATATGAATTAGCAGTAAAACAATCAATGCCTGGAGACCAGTAAGGTAGAGGGTTGTTTGGCCTGAATACAACTCCGCGATGAGCAAGGCATAGGAAATGGAATTTTTTTTTAAAGAGTAAGCTCCACCAGGAAATTTTTTTTACGGCCTTATTGTGGAAGGCATGGACAATGTCTGGTTGAAATTTTTGTATTGTTTCTAAAAAAGTTTGTTTCCATAACTTTGTTTGAGCAGGTAGTTCAATCCATTTAATATCAGGTCCCTTGTCTATGATAGTAGAATTATGTGGAACGAGAAAAATAATGTCATGACATAATTTTTGGAGTTCTTGTGCAGTGTATAGAGCTTGTCTGGCGCCGCCGCTGCTTGTTTGGGAGGATGAAAAAAATATGATGCGCAAGATTTAGTACCTATGTATTATTATGTCCGTTGGTGTAATCGAGAGTACATCCACCTAAAACAATACCTATAATTGACATAGCCATGCCAAGCCACCATGTTCTAAAATAGTTATGCGCCGTAAAAGCCGTCATTAAGTATCCAGCATAAGATGACCAGAAAAAGGTAATTAAAAAATATTTTTGACAGTCATATTTTAATAGTAATTTTATTCTTTTTAAAGACCAGAGAAGGTTTCCAAACAAAAATAACATGAGCAAAGCAAAGCCTATGATACCGCCTTCAGCAAGAAATTGGCAATAAATATTATGAGGATGGGGAACGTGATTAGAATTTTTTTTATGTATAATGCCCAATTTGTTATAGGCATTTGGATAAGTATTAAAGCCTGAACCAAAGATAGGATAATGGGTAAAAATTTTAAGTGCAGTATGCCATAATTCTAATCTTGATGGCTCAAGGAATGTATGGCAGTTCATTCTATTTGGGCCAAAGATTGCAATTGTACTTAAAATAAGCAGTAGATAAATAGTTTTTTTACAGTTCCAGCCATAGTTGATAAAAATAAAAGCAATTATCGCGATAAGAAAACCCATCCAACCACTTCTTGTTTTTGCTCCATATAATAAGAAGATTGGAGGAGTTAATAAAACTAGATATATAATGAATGTAAGTGCTTTGCGAAAATAATTTTTAATAATAAAATAAGAACTTGCTGCTATAGGAACAACTAAAGACATTAAATTTCCGACTCTAGGAGTAGAAAGAGAACCTGTTAATCTGTTACCAGATATAGTAGTGCCATGTATTATATCATAGCCACGAATAGCCTGAAACACGCCATCTAGCCCCTCATAAAATCCCATTATGGTAAAGGTTATGATGAGTATTCGAAAATCTTTAGGAGAGCGGATAAACTCTAGCCCAGCAAATATTAAGATAAACCCTTTATGCAAATTATGAGAGATAGCATACCATGATTCATGTGGATTTATACTGATAAAAAAAGAATTAATAAATAAATATAACAAGAATATGAAATATAGCCATTTAATTTTTAGCTTTCTCAAATTGCTCTGTTGATAGTTTGTAAAGTAGTATAAAATTAAATTGATAGCAGTTCCAATTGCACCAATTTCCCGTAATGCTATACCTAATGGAAAACAAAGAATATAAAATAAAAAAAAGAGCTTCATGAAGTGATAAGAAATTATGGCGGTATTTTCTTTTGGTGATCTGTTTTTGTTATATATTTTCA
>CAJXJU010000133.1 GCA_913055195.1 uncultured Desulfohalobiaceae bacterium
GACTGATTATGCCAAAAAATTGAGCTGTAAAGAATTTGATTCTTCTGTAGTTATTAATACAAATGACGAAATAGGTGATTTAGCAAGAACAATGCAAGGTATGGCTGCTGAATTGAAGAAGTATATTGAAGATATATATAGGGAAAAGGAATTTTTTACTGTAACACTGAAGAGT
Organism: uncultured Desulfohalobiaceae bacterium; assembly: GCA_913055195.1. Taxonomy (GTDB): domain Bacteria; phylum Desulfobacterota; class Desulfovibrionia; order Desulfovibrionales; family Desulfonatronovibrionaceae; genus Desulfovulcanus. Next base: position 176 of record CAJXJU010000133.1, read on the forward strand.
ATTGCTGATGGTGTTATTACTACAGATAAAAATAGAGTGATTCAATTTGTTAATAGACAGGCAGAGAAAATGTTAGCCCTGGACGATGATTCTATAAAAGGAAATATATTTTCAGACGTGGTTAACTTATCTACGGAAGTTAATAAATCGCTCGTGGAACAGGCCATAAACAAGGCCCAGATTGTGGAAATTGAGCAAACTGTTTTGAAAGCTCATAATGGCAATCAGATTCCTGTTTCATGTCGTGTAGCTCCCATCTATGATCGTACCAGCCATGTGCTTGGAGCGGTTGCTATTTTGCGTGATATTTCTGATGATTTGCACCGTGAAATCGAAAGGACAAAGGCAGAAAAATTAGATGCCCTGGGTATTTTAGCCGGCGGTATTGCCCATGATTTTAACAATCGTCTTACTGTTATTATGAATCTGGTGGAGCTTATTAGAAGGACAGCTACCTTGCCTCATCAGGTAGAAAAAAGACTGGAAGGTATTTATAAGACAGCTTTAAAGGCCAGGGACCTGGCCAAACAGCTTTTAACCTTTGCCAGGGGTGGGGCCCCCATAAAAGAAGTTTCAACTTTGCAAAATTTGATTAAAGATGTAACAGAGTTTGTGCTGGCCGGTTCAAATATTATATATGAGCTTAACCTGCCTGATGATTTATGGCTCGTGGAAATAGATGAATCCCAGATAGCGCAGGTTTTTGAAAATCTTCTGGTCAATGCCAAACAGGCCATGCCAGGTGGCGGTACAATTATTATAAATGCGAAAAATTTTGAATATAGAAAAAATAACTCTCTTCTTTTGCCTCTGGGTAAATATGTTCGTATAAGCATCATGGATACAGGTCCTGGCATCCCGGAAGAAAATTTGACAAAGATTTTTGATCCTTATTTTACAACCAAAACAGGCGGTTCTGGCCTTGGACTGGCTACAGTCTATTCCATAATCAAAAAACATGACGGTCTTATAGATGTTACTTCCAGGGTAGGTCAGGGAACATGTTTTACCATTTATTTACCTGCAACTGAAAAACAACCCGAACAAAAAGTTCAATCATCAATTTATCATGTTGACCAGGATTCATCTCTCAGAATCCTTGTGATGGACGATGAAGAAGAAATTCTTGAAGTTGTTTCAGATACATTGGAATTTTTAGGCCATACATGTATGACAGCCAGGGATGGTCAGGAAATGTTGCATATTTATCAAAAAGCAATGAAAAGAGGAGAGGTTTTTGATGCTGTGATTATGGATATGACTGTTCCAGGAGGTATGGGAGGTAAAGAAGCAATTCAGAAATTATTACAAATAGACCCTGATGCAGTAGCTATTGCCTCCAGCGGATATTCTCATGATGACGTAATCGCCAATTATAAAAAATATGGTTTTAAAGCTGTATTGAACAAACCTTATACAATGGATGAATTGGCACGCATCTTGAATGTAATTCGGGGGGGGGAACGGCCTAACGGCCTTAGAATAAAGATGAAGTAGGAATTATGAAGGATGAAAATTTGAACGAAAATTTTGCAGGGGCAATTCATGAATTGCCCCTGCAACGAAAAAATTATTTATCCGGCAAAGGCCTTTTCAAAGTTAGGCACTACCTGTTTTTTGCGGCTCATAACACCTTCGAGCCATACAGAGTTGCCTTCTGGTGCCTTACCAAATGCTTTTTCAACTACAGATGGGTCATCAGAGACGATTAACATTTCTGAGCCTTCTTTCATAATGTCAGTGAGCAGTAAGAAGACAGAGTGACGGCCACCTTCCTCTTTTGCTTTTTTCATTTCCTCGTAAAGGGCATCTTTGACAGGTTCTAAAATGGAAAGGTCAACAACTTCCAGTTGGCCGATGCCCACCTTGTTGCCGCTCATATCAAAATCTTTATAGTCTCTAAAGAGCAGGTCTTTGGCTGGTGTGCCTTCAACAGCAGATTTGACTTTGAACATTTCCATGCCCAGCCCCATGAGATCGTCAACGCCTGCTATCTTAGCCAGAGCTTCGGCAGCTTCTTTATCCCTGTCTGTGCAGGTAGCAGATTTGAAGATAACAGTATCGCTTAAGATGGCGCAAAGCATAATGCCGGCGATATTTTTGGGAATTTCAACGCCAAAAAAGTCGTACATGGATTTAATTACAGTACAGGTGCAACCAACAGGCCAGATCCAGCATTCCAGGGGATTAGGGGTAGTAACATCTCCTAATTTGTGGTGATCAACAATGCCCAGGATTTCTGCTTTACTTAAATCGTCCAGGCTTTGAGCCAGATCAGAATGGTCAACCAGTATTACCTGTTTGCCCTCTCCGGAAGAGATGATTTCTGGAGCATCAATTCCAAATTTTTCCAGAACAAATTTAGATTCAGGATTGAGTTCGCCCTGGGCAGCAGGCACTGCTTCCACACCCAGCTTGCTTTTTAAATCAGCAACAGCAATGGCAGCGCAGATAGAATCGCTATCCGGATTTTTGTGACCAAAAACATACACAGCCATGATTTACCTCCTAAAAATTAGTTTTTTTGCTTTTGCAATTTCAGTTTGTGCAAAATAGCACAAATCCTTCCAGCTGCCAAGTGAAATTTTTGGCTATTCAAGAAAACTATTTTACCCTGGATCCATAAATTTTTCATCGATAAATAGCGTCTGGTGACAGCCGGGCACTTACAAACGGACAGTAAACATTGCTGTAGGGGCAGGTTCCATATCTGCCCCTAAAATACAGTCAGTTTTTGGTACCCGACAGGCGAATTGTCTACGCGGCTATTTTGGTGTTTTTTTTCTTTTCTTCATTTTGAATAATTATTCTGGGATTAGTAGGCCGCAGAGGAACAGGCAAACCATGTTCTTTTAATAATTTCACATGTTCTTTCATTCCCCATTTTGCCTTATATATACAATCTTCAATTGAATGGCCTATTCCAGAAAAACCTTCTAACTCTATTGAATAGAAACCAAAGAAATCAGGTTCTTCTGTGGCTTCAATAATTAAGGAATATTCTAAATCAATTATTTTTACCATTCACCATTTAAGATTCAACATTCAACATTAAACCCGGAAAGCTCTACATCTTATACAATTCTTCACCCGGAATAATGCGCACTCCATTGTCCTGAAGAATCTTAATGGCCTCATCAGTGCGATCAAAGCGAAAAATCAGCACAGCGTTTTTGCCACTTTGTTGTACAAATGCATACATATATTCTACATTGACTCCATTTTTACTGAGCAGGGACAGGATATTATGCAATCCACCTGGTTTATCTTCTACTTCTACGGCAACTACATTGGTTCGTCCAACTGTAAAGCCATTTTCCTTTAAAGCTTTTTTTGCCTTTTCATAATCACTAACAATAAGACGCAAAATCCCAAAATCTGATGTATCAGCCAGAGACAGAGCGCGAATATTAACCCCTGTCTCGCTTAAAATTCTGGTTACTTCGGTTAACCTTCCTGCTCTATTTTCCAGGAAAACTGAGAGTTGATCCACTTTCATTTGTTTTTCCTCCATGGTTGCACAGGTTATTTGGGGCGCCGGTCTATTACGCGTTTGGCTTTGCCAGCAGTTCTCTCAATTGTTCGGGGTTCCACCAGACTAATTTTGACGGTTACACCAAGAAATTCTTTAATATTAGCCTGGATTTTCTTTTCCAGTCTTTGCAGATGTTTGATCTCATCAGAAAAGAGCTTTTCATCTACTTCCACCTGAACCTCAAGGGTATCCATAGCTCCTTCCCGATCGACTATTAACTGATAATGTGGGGCCAGCCCTTCTGTTTCCAGGAGAATGCTTTCAATCTGAGATGGAAAGACATTTACCCCGCGAATGATAAGCATGTCATCACTACGTCCTTTTATCCTTTCGATTCGGTAATGTGTTCTGCCGCATTTGCAGGGAATGGGGTTGATGCGTGTGATGTCTCTTGTTCGATAGCGGATTAAAGGTTGGGCTTCCTTGGTTAGTGTTGTAATGACCAGCTCACCAACTTCACCCAGAGGCAGGTTTTCGCCTGTAGCCGGATCAATGATTTCAACAAGAAAATGGTCTTCCCAGATGTGCATGTCTTCCTGGGCTGTAATACATTCCATCGCCACACCAGGTCCCATTATTTCGGATAAACCATAAATATTTAAGGCCCTTAAATTCAATTTATTCTGGATTTCATTTCGCATTTCATCTGTCCAGGGTTCAGCGCCAAAAATGCCTATCTTCAGTTTTAAATCCCTGACGTCTATGCCACTGGCAATAGCGGTTTCATAAAGATAAAGACTGTAAGAAGGAGTACAGCAAAGCACTGTAGGCCCAAAATCCCTCATGAGCATTACCTGCCTTTTGGTTCCGCCGCCGGAAATGGGAACAATTGTTGCGCCTAAAATTTCTGCTCCATAGTGGGCTCCCAGGCCACCGGTAAACAAACCGTAGCCGTAAGCATTATGGATAATGTCACTTCTTGTTACTCCAGCGGCTACAAATGATCTGGCCATCAATTTTGCCCAGTTATTTACATCGCGCTGGGTATATCCAACTACCGTTGCCTTGCCAGTAGTGCCTGAAGAAGCATGAACGCGCACTACATTCTCTTTAGGCACGGCAAAAAGGCCAAAAGGATAGTTGTTGCGCAGATCCTGTTTTTCGGTAAAGGGAAGATATTTTACATCATCCAGAGTTTTGATATGCTCAGGTTTGATGCCTGATTCGGAAAATTTTTGTCGATAAAACGGAACATTATAGTAAACCTTTTCCACAAGATACTGGAGCCGCTTTAGCTGTAATTGCTCCAATTCGTCCCTGGGCATGGTTTCGTTTTGAACGTCATAGATCATTTTTGTTCTCCTGCTCCTTTAAGTTGAGAAATTCGAAATTCGAATATCGAAATTCGAAACCACTTTTC
>CAJXJU010000134.1 GCA_913055195.1 uncultured Desulfohalobiaceae bacterium
GGGGACTGACCCTTGGGTCTGTCCCCAGATGACGGTTGCAATTTGTAAAATCCCGCTACCAGCGGATGCACCCATGCGGACTGACTTGTTGGTAAAATTATCGGTATTCATCAAAAAATTGTTCATCTATTTCATAAACAATTTTTTCTTTTAACCCAAGTTTACATTTCTCAAACAATTTAATCAATTTGTCTCCATCAACAAGTTCTATAGGAATTGCTCCATCTCTAATTGCCTCTTCTCTGGCATCTCTGGTAAATCTTCCTGTTGTTATAAATATCCCTTTTTCAGCCCGGCCTATTACAGCGCCGCGAAAGTCCCTAATATATGAAGAAGAAACAGCATCTTTATAACTTTTACATTGAAAAACAACTTTCATGCTAACTAATGGACTAATTTCAAGAATACCTTCACCGTCAATTCCACCATCTCCTGACCTTCCTTTTACTAATACCTTTTTAAAACCAGATGCCCTTAAAAGACGCTGACATAATCTTTCAAAACCTTCTGGTGGTAAAGAACGAGGAATTTCAAGTAGTTCAGTAGAATGTTGCCTCGTTTCGTTAAGATCATTTATTATATCAGGGTCCTGTGATTGATTTTTATCTTTTTTTATCAACATATTTCTATGTATTTTTTGAAATATCTTTAATACCTCATCTTCATCAAGTTTATAATGACGTCCTTTTTCTGTTAAGCTTAAAATTTCTGAATTAGAATTATCTATTAAACCTGCATTAAAAAGATATATCTTACTCCATGTAATTTGATTATCTATACGTAATCTGCCATTTTTTAATTTTTCTTCTAATTCATTGTCTTTAATATTTAAGATTTCTATCAATTTTTCTTTCAATTCTACATTGGTTGCAGATCCACCTAGCTGGCGAAGAGCGTCTAAAATAGGAATAAAAAATTGAACATGCATTGGAAGTTTTTTATATCTCTTCAATTTATATTACCTCCTAATAATTATCATTTGCCTATTATTTGATATAAATATCCTCTTGTTTGATTTCTTTCATCATTCCTCCTGCCACTCAATCCATTCTTGCATTTGCTCTACAAGTTTTTTCCCCAGCTCTTCTGGTTCCAGAATTTTGATCCAGGGCAACCAGCTTTTTAAAAAATGAATAATTTCTTCAAAATGTCCTATCTGGAAAGAAACAACAATTGAGCCGTCTTTATTGTCCTGCTCTATTATTTGCGTGGGAAACAGTGTTTTCCGCCTGAAATATGAAGCGCAATCTGCATCTACTAAAATTTTGACTTGAATATCTTTTTGTTCTGAGAACCAGATGTTCGCGCTATTTCTTAAAATATTATCCAGTTCTTCAGGTATATTGTTAAAAGATTTTTTTAAGATGCTTATTTTACTGATTTTATCAAGAGCATATTTTTTGATAATTTTGCTGGCTTTATCTTTACCTATGAGATACCAGAATCCATTAAAGCAGGCCAGCTTATAAGGTTCGAGCTGGACTGTAAATGGAGAATGAACAGTATATTCAATAGTAATTAAATTTTTATTGGTAATGGCTCGTACAAGCTGATTAAATATTTTGTTATTGATAGGAATGGATTGGTCCATGCCAATGAAGATTAATGAATCAAAATTGGCATAAATTCCAGTCAAAATATCATTAGCTGCTTTTTGAAATGGCTGGCCAAGTTTTGAAAGTAAATCTTTTAGTCCCAGAATAAAGGCTAATTCAGACTCATTATAACAGAAATCATGGTCTTTTATTAAATTTTTATCCAGATAGTAACAACCATCTTTATTTGTTTTCAGAGGAAAGCCAGCTTCCCGAAGATTCTTAATATCTCTTTGAATCGTGCGCTTGCTAACATTAAAATGTTCCTCTAATTTTGTTAATGAGACGGGCTTATTTTGCTGTAAAATTCTTAAAATTTCAGCCAGGCGAACTATTCTTTGCATTGTTTTTGTTCCTCTATATCTCTATATGATGCGCCTGCAAAAAGTCCCTTTTTGCAAGCTTTGTTCAATGTTTAACGTTTAATGTTCTCAAACGGAACTTATCTAAAATTTATATGTTTTGCAAACTTTTCAACGAATACACGAACTTGACTGTCACCGATAATTAATGTTTGATGGCGTTGTTTTGGCCGAATAGAAGTGCTAATCGCTGTGTTTGGGCAAAAAATTAACCAGAAGAGGCGAGGATGAAAACAGCAATCTTTGGTTTTAGTGGCAGTGGAAAAACAGATTTGTTCATGGCCTTAGCAGGGCCGGAAATTGGCACGAATAATAGAGCTATGGTCAAGGTTCCAGAACCAAGGCTTGAACCTCTGGCCAAACTTTTCAAACCGCAGAAGCTCACTCAGACAGAAATTGAATATCTGGACATTCCTGGCGGAGGAGGAAAAGGCCAGGGCCTTGGCCCCAGGGTGTTAAATGAAATCAGGCCTTATGATTGTTTACTGGCAGTTCTGGATGGATTTAGCGGGGTAAATGATCCTGAGGAGCAGTGGCAGGCCATTGAGATGGATTTGATCATTTCTGACCTGGCTGTGGTGGAAAAAAAACTGGATAGAATTGCGATGGATAAAAAGAAGGCCAGGCATCTTGTTGATGCCAAAGAAGAGGAATTGCTGATAAGAGTGCGTGAAATGCTGGAAGCTGAACAGCCAGTGCGCAAAGATCCTTCACTTGCACAGGCGCCTGAACTGAGGGGATTTTGTTTTTTGTCTGCTAAACCAATACTTTATGCCTGGAATGTGAGTGAAGATCAAATAGGGCAGGTGAAACTCCCGGAAGAAGAGATCGGTCAGGTACATCTGGCTGTATCAGCAAAGCTGGAGCGGGAGATGAGAGAGCTTACTGATGAGGAAGAGCTTCAAATGTTTATGGATGACCTTGGTATTAAGGAATCAGCCCTGGATAGGGTTATTTCCAGAACCTATCATTTGTTGGGTTTGATTACGTTTTTAACTGCTGGCGAAAAGGAGGTTCGGGCCTGGCCTTTAAAAAAAGGCGCTACCGCGCCAGAGGCCGCGGGTGTAATCCATTCGGACCTTCAAAAGGGATTTATTCGTGCTGAAGTGCTTTCCTGGGACGATTTTTTAAAATATCAGGATTTCAAAAGGGCAAAAGAGCAGGGAGCGCTACGCCTGGAAGGAAAGGAATATATAGTACAGGATGGTGATATTATTACTTTCAGGTTTAATGTTTAAGGGGGGAATTTAAAGGATGAAGGAGGAAGGATGAAGGATGAATAATGCTTGTGCGCTTATCTCCGTTCGAAAAATTCAACATTTTTTTCAACTCAGAAAGTTGAGTGACTTTTTTAAGAAGGACAAAAAAGAAATGATAAATTTTAAAAATTTCATCCTTCATAATTCCTCCTTCATCCTTTCTTGAAAAGATGCTGGACAATATTACAGTAGTTTTATGCAGGCCAAAGTATTCAGAAAATATTGGTTCTGTGGCCAGAGCCTGTGTGAATATGGGGTGTCCCAATCTTATCCTTGTCAACCCCAGGGAATTTGATTTGAACAGGGCTTTGCCTCTGGCTACAGTCAAAGGTAAAAAGGTTCTGGAAAGGGCAGAGGTTGTTTCTAACCTGGCATTAGCCCTTGCTCCTTTTCACAAGGTCTATGCTACTACAGCCAGAATGGGCGGTTGGCGAAAAGGCATACTCATGCCTGAAGAAGCTGCTAAACGCATGATTTCTGAGACTGAAGCAGGGGCAGATATTGCCATTGTTTTTGGCCCTGAGGATACAGGATTGACCAATGAAGAGATTGAGATTTGTGGGTCGCTTATTTCCATTCCAACCATGCCAGATGCCTGGTCTTTGAATCTCGCGCAGGCAGTTTTAATCATCCTTTATGAGTGTTTTAAATTAAAGCCGACCAGAAAATTGAGACCCATAATCTCTGAGGATTCTCGTCTGGCTACCCATGAGGAGCTTTTAACTTTGTATGCGAATTTGCAGCAGGCTTTGCTGGACATTGATTTTTTACGCAAAGATAATCCAGACTATTTTATGATGCCTTTGAAAAGATTTATAAATAGGCTTAGCTTGCGGCGCAATGAATTTAATTTACTCATGGGAGTGTGTCGTCAAATCAGGTGGCTGAAGTCGGTAGCAGATAAGTCAGGAGATGTATAAGATACTGCTTTAGCCAGCAAAGAGAAGGGTATTGGGTCTGGGTGCCAGTTGTGGACAGGGATTAAATGTTTTTTGAATATATTGAATTATTTCTTCTTTTGTTTGTGCTTTTATAAATCCATTGAGGATGGAATTGCCAAAGACAAAATTAGCGCAAAAATAAAGGGCGAATTTTTTAAAGAGTTTAATGGCGCGGCTGTGTTCAAAATAGCTCCACACCAGGTGAACCATTTTTAAGGCAACTTTTCTGTAAAGCTCAGGATAAGGTTCAAATCCTTCGGTCAACTCGGCAAAAATCCAGGGCCTGGCAATGGCTATTCTACCCAGGGCAATGCCGGCACAGTTTGTTGTGTCGAGCATCCGGGCACAGTCTTCAGGGCTAAACACATTGCCGTTGCCAAAAACAGGGATAGAGACAGCCTTTTGTACTTTTTTTATGTATTCCCATTTAGGCGGACGGGAGCGGCGATCTGGTGCTGTGCGGGGATGAAAGATCAAGGCATCCACACCTGCTTGTTCAAATTCCTGGGCCAGCCTTATGGCCAGGTCTGGTTTGTCTTCCCATCCTGTGCGATATTTAATGATTAAAGGACAGGAAACTGTTGCCCTTATTGTTTTGACAATCTCCAGGGCAAGGGAAGGATTTTTGAGCAGCGCCGCGCCAGCATTTTTATGGCAAATGGCAGCCACAGAACAGCCCATATTTACATCTACGCCAAAAAGCCCTTCATTTTCAATGCGCCTGGCTGCTTTGGCCATCGTCTGTGGCTCTGCTCCATAGATCTGGCAGACAAGTCGCTTAGCCTCTGAGTCACGCCAGGAAAACACGGCAGATTTGTAGCGGTTTTCATGGGGCAGGGCCCTGGCATTGCACATTTCAGTATAGCTTAAGCCATAGCCGCCAAAAT
>CAJXJU010000135.1 GCA_913055195.1 uncultured Desulfohalobiaceae bacterium
GCCATAAAAGGAACCATCCTCCGCCCCCTGAAAGTTAAAATTTTGCCTCATCCCCCAGGGGATGAGCTGATGGAAAAAAGAGACCTCTCTCAAAACCCCATCACCTTGAGGCGACTTCTATCCTGTCACAGAGGGAAATAGTGAAAAATTTTATTGACAGGTTATTCTGGACAAAGTATTATTTTATCAGTGAGTTTGTTTTTCAGTCTGGTTGATTTGATTGCGATAAAAATTTACGGATTCAGGTCAAAACTTAAAGCTTTGTGTATAAGAGTTTACTGCAGAAAATTAAAAATAACGATTTTTACAAAAAGCTAATCTCATAACCACTTAAAATTACTAACACTATTCACTAACACAAACACTGTGGCTGCCAAATGTCAATGGCCAAAAATGGAGCTTTTGCAGATGTCTTATAAAATGGCACTTATTATGCACTCACTCACTCGTTTTTATTTGTTTTAAAGCATTAATACAAGAGATAACTTATTTTGCCATAAAGGCCGGTAAGCGCGTAATGCGTTTTCCGGCCTTTTTTATTTTTTCAATTCAGGAGTTATGATGGATGCAATTTTAGGTATTTCAGCTTTTTACCATGATTCAGCAGCAGCCCTGGTAATTGATGGAGAGATTGTCAGCGCAGCACATGAGGAGCGTTTTACACGCAAAAAGCATGACGCATCCTTTCCAGCACAGGCTATTGTTTATTGTCTTGAAGAAGCTGGCCTTACCTTACAGGATATAAAAGCGGTCATTTTTTATGACAAACCGTTGTTAAAGTTTGAACGGCTTCTGGAAACCTATTATGCGTTTGCGCCTCGTGGTCTCAGGCAATTTTTGTCTTCCATGCCGGTCTGGATCAGGGAAAAGCTTTTTTTGCGCAAATTAATTCAGGATGAGCTTAAAACAATAGCAAACAATACTTTCAAACTTTCAGATAGCAGCAAGATCGTCAACAATATAAAATTGTTGTTTACTGAGCATCATTTATCCCATGCTGCCAGTGCATTTTTCCCTTCACCCTTTGATGAGGCAGCCATTTTAACCATAGATGGTGTTGGTGAATGGGCAACCGCTTCAATATGCAGGGGCAAAGGCAATCAAATTACTATTTTGCGCGAGCTGGATTTTCCTCATTCAGTTGGCCTGCTTTATTCAGCCTTTACTTATTATCTTGGTTTTAAGGTCAATTCTGGAGAATATAAAATGATGGGTCTGGCACCTTATGGCCGGCCAGAAAGCGAAACAACCCTGAGGTATGAAAAGCTTATTAAAGAAAACCTGGTTCAAATTTATGAAGATGGCTCTGTCTGGCTTAATCAGGAATACTTTGATTATGCTGTTGGTTTGAAAATGATTAAGGAGAGAAAATGGGAAGAGCTTTTTACCTTACCCAGAAGAGAACCTGAAACAGAATTGAGTCAGGAATATTGTGATTTTGCCCTGGCAGCGCAAAGAGTAACAGAAGAGATAGTGTTTAAGCTGGCCAGGACAGCCAGGCAGGTTACAGGGAGCAAATATCTATGTCTGGCAGGTGGAGTGGCTTTAAATTGCGTGGCCAATGGCAAGCTTTTACGGTCAGGAATTTTTGAGGATATCTGGATTCAGCCAGCAGCAGGAGATGCAGGCGGAGCACTGGGTGCTGCCCTGGCAGGCTGGCATATCTGGCTCAATAAAGAACGTAAGTCAGCTCAGAAAGACAAAATGCAGGGAGCATATCTTGGGCCGGAGTTTGATAATAAAGAAATCAAAAAGGTCATGCGCAAATATGGGGCAGTGGGCCATGAATATGAAGATTTTGAACAGTTATGCAGGGATGTGGCCTCATTGCTTGATAAGGGCATGGTAGTGGGCTGGTTTCAGGGACGCATGGAATGGGGCCCAAGAGCGCTTGGCAACCGCAGTATTTTAGGAGATGCGCGCAATACAGAGATGCAAAAGAAACTCAATTTAAAGATAAAATTCAGGGAAAATTTCAGGCCTTTTGCGCCATCAGTTCTGGCTGAAAAGGTGGATGAATATTTTGAGATGAAACATGAGTCTCCATATATGTTACTGGTATGTAATGTTAAAAAGGAGTTAAGGCGCACTTTGCCAGAAGGATATGACAATTATACCTGGCGGGACAAGCTCTATTATGTGCGCTCAGAATTGCCAGCCATCACTCATATAGACTTTTCAGCCCGTGTTCAGACAGTGCATAAAGAGACAAATGAGCGTTACTGGCAACTTATTAAGGCATTTGAAGAGCAAACAGGATGGGGAGTGATAGTGAATACGAGTTTTAATGTACGAGGAGAGCCAATAGTGTGCACGCCAGAAGACGCTTATAGGTGCTTTATGAGGACAGAAATGGATTACCTGGTTATGGGTGATGTTTTGTTTAAAAAAGAAGAACAACCGCAATGGGAGGAAGAAAAGGATTGGAGGGAGGAGTATGAGCTGGATTAAAAAATGGGCAATAAATTGTAGCCTTGTATTTTTTGGTATTTTTGTGGCCTGTTGTGTTGCTGAAGTGGCTTTAAGGATCTTGAATATTGGTTCTTCTAAAGAAGAACCACCTCAATATTATTTTCAAAAAACAGATTATGGTTATGATATTACGCCAGACTTTACTCCACATCCCATGTTGATAGATGGGTGTTATAAATGTAATGTATGGTCTAATGAGATTGGATGTTTTGATTATTCAATTAAACATTTTCAAGGTAATAAAAACACGATTTTGTTGTTAGGCGACAGTTTTACATGGGGATATACAGATTTTAATGATAAATGGGGAACATTGATAGAAAAATTATGTTCATTTCCAGTGCTTAAATGTGGAGTAGCAGCTTATGGGCCTAAACAACAATATATTAAAGGACGAAAAGTATTAAATAAATTTAAAGCTGATATTGATGCATTAATAATTGGCTATTATGTAGGTAATGATTTAGAGGATGACTATTTGTATCCACACAGAACTGTTTGTAAAGGTTATCTGGTTGGAAAAGTTAGATTAGTAGATATTCAAAGTGGTAAGAAAAAAGTGTTTTCTGAGCAAGAAATTAAAGAAAAAGTGAATGTTTATGAAAAATTTGGTACTGTGCTCCCTTTTAATCCTTCTCCCTTTGATAAAATGAAAGCTTTTTTAAAACATAATCTTGTTCTGTATAGAATATTGGTGCCTAGAATTAAAGAAATATTAATGAAGCTTGGGCTTTATAATCTTTTTTGCAATGTAGGAGCAATAAATCAAAGAAAAATACAAGAAGATGTTGTGGAATTTTATGATTATACCTGGATAAAAGAAGCCTGGAAGGAGCACTTTAACAATCTTTTAGCCTTTAAAGATTTCTGTAGAGAAAAAAACAGAAAGTTAGTTTTTATTATTATCCCAACAAAAGTGCAGGTGTATCCAGAGTTGCTTAAATGTGGCAATTATTATGATAGAGAAAGAATTGACTTGAGTCGTCCAAACAGAATATTAAGCCAATTTTTTCAAAAAAATAATATTATTTATTTTGATTTACTTCCATTATTTCGATTTTATGCCAGAAAAATTGATTCATGTTTTTTAGATCGAGAAAAGGATTTATACTGGAAATATGATGGACACTGGAATGTGAGGGGAAATCATCTGGCAGGTTTACTGGTCTCAAAATATTTATTAAAGCATAATATTATTACAGTTCCAGATAAACAAGAGAAGATAGCAAAAATAGATAAACAATTAATGGAAGAATTCGGCAAATTACCGCCAGAAAATTTATTATAGGAGGTCAAATGAATACCATAAAAGAATTAATGCAATTTCTCATGGAACGCAAAAAATGGTGGCTTTTACCAATTGTTGTGACATTGCTTCTTATTGGCGCTTTAATTGTATTTTCCTCTGGTTCAGCCATAGCGCCGTTTATTTACACTATTTTTTAAGAGTATAGGCAATTATGAAGATGGCGTAATTGGTGATTTTTTGATTGCGCCTGAGTAAACTGTTGAATACAGGGGACTGCCCCCGGGCAAGTCCCTGATCTGTCAGGGAGTTTAAAGTGGATAAGAATAAGTATATTGAGACCTGCGCTATTCTGGCACTGGCCAGCTTAATCATTATTGGTCTGCTTGCCAGGCGACCCTTTTTGTCTGTTTATATTGCAATACTTTTTCTGGTGATTGGCCTTTTTATTCCTCCTTGCGCCAGAATAATTCACCAGATATGGTTTAAAGTTGTCGAACTAATATCCCTTGTCAACAGTCGTATCATTTTAACGTTTATTTTCTTTTTTGTCTTAACGCCACTGGCTTTGACGCGTAGGTTGTTCAAAAGACAGGACACATTAAATTTAAAACCGGTGAAAAAAAGCCTTTTTAAAGAACGAAATCATACATACAGCCAGGACGATATGACAAGACCCTGGTAAAAATTAAACCCCTCTGCAAAAAACTCTATTTGAATTTAACTGATTCGCCTGCAAAAAGTAAGTAATTCCGAACAGGGACGGGCGAACGAGCGCTGTGGGAGAATAAAGTATGAATTGGTTCAAGGGAATAAAAAAATATGTTATCAATTCTATTTTACTATTATCTGGAATCGTAGTTGCTTGCTGTATTGCAGAAATAGGCGTGAGAGTAATAGGTTTTCCATCTCCAACCCCAATTCGGTACTATTATAAAAAAACAAATTATGGTTATGACATACGGCCAAACTTCCCGGAATATACTATATCCCTCAGACGGAATTATTCATATTCTGTCTGGTCAAATGAAATTGGATGCTTTGATTGTTCAATTAAACAACTTAAAGACAATCAAAAGTCAATTTTATTGCTGGGAGACAGTTTTACCTGGGGCTACACTGATTTTAAAAATAAATGGGGTACAATAATAGAACAATTCTGTAAACTGCCAGTTCTAAAATGTGGAGTTCCTGGATTCGGCACAAAACAGGAATACATGAAAGGAAAAAAACTATTAAAACAATTTAATATTCAAACTATCATTGTAGGTTATTACATAAATAATGATTTAATGGACGATTATCTATATCCATCCTATACTGTAC
>CAJXJU010000136.1 GCA_913055195.1 uncultured Desulfohalobiaceae bacterium
TTGGGATATAAATGATAAGTTAGACGGTAAACCAATTTACGAATTTGAGAAGGTTGTTTATCAAAAAGGTTTTTTTGACAAGAAAGTTAAAACTATTTGTACCTCAGCCATTGTTGTGGCATCAACAGACCTGGATGATGATTTGCTTGATGACTTATCCGATATTTTATTAGAGTATAAAAGTTATATCCTGAACGGAGAATAAAAGATTCGCCTGCAAAAAGTCGAAACTCGCAAATTACAGCTAGCGGGGACAGAAAAATTTACTTTTTGCAGGCGACTCATAAAAGCTGATATGCGTAAGATTACACTCTTTGCTAACAGCTCATTTTTGATCTGATAAGAGGAGAAGAATAATGTCAAAAATATTTTTACCATTATTGTTTTTGTTTGTCATTTTTACAGCAGCAGTTGCAACAGCAGGTCTCTGGACATCACTGGGTTCACTGGCCTTAAAAGAAGTGAAGCCGAGTAAAGCTTATGCCCTGGATGTATTGGGGTTAAATGTGAGAGTTTATGAATTTGATACACAGGAACAGCCTGTTCATCACTGTATTATGATATTTACAGAGAGCAAATATAAGGCACCTGTTTTACAATGCTGGAAAAAGGAATAATTGAATAGCCTGCAAAAACTGATTCACCTGCAAAAAGTCCCTTTTTGCAGGCGAATCAGTTAAATCATTTAGTAAAGAATATGAGGTTAGCTAATGCACGAACTATCTATTGCCGAGAGCCTGGTTGCCATTATTAAGGAAGAAATGGACAAACATGATGTAACCAGGCTGATGAAAGTAAAGGTAAAGTATGGGCAGATTTCAGCCATTGTGCCTGAGGCACTGGAGACAGCTTTTCAGGCTTTAACGCAAGGTACCAGGATGGAAGGGGCAAAGCTGGAAACAGAAGAGATACCATTGCGGGCCAGATGTCGTAGTTGTGGGAAAGAGTTTTCTCCGCAAGGAGATGATTTGTATATTATGACCTGTCCATTTTGTCAGACAGAATTCGGCCATGAAATTGTTTCTGGAAAAGAATTATATATAGAAGAAATTGAAGCAGAATAAAAAATTTTAGGAGCAAAGGAGATAAAATATGCAAATACCTGTTGTGCGCAATATACTGGAAGCCAACGTGGTTATAGCAAAGGAACTGAATAAAATATTTTTGCAAAGGAAAATTCTGGCCTTAAATTTGATGAGCTCGCCTGGTGCTGGCAAAACCACTTTACTGGAAAGGACTTTAGCAGATTTGAAAAATGAGTTTAAAATGGCGGTTATTGAAGGGGATGTTCAAACCAATAATGATGCCAGAAGAGTTGCTGCTACTGGAGCGCAGGCTTTGCAAATCAACACTGATGGAGGCTGTCATCTGGACAGTTCCATGGTTTTAGAAGCAGTAAATAAAATGAACCTGGAAGGGGTGGATATTTTATTTATTGAAAATGTGGGCAACCTGGTTTGTCCGGCTGAATTTAGCGTGGGTGAAGATTATAAAGTTACTATTTTAAGTGTGGCAGAAGGTGATGATAAGCCGGAAAAATACCCGCTTATTTTTGCGGAGTCCAGAGTTATGCTTTTAAATAAAGTTGATCTTTTGCCCTATGTTGATTTTAATCTGGAGAGGGCCAGTAATTTTGCGCGCAGCTTAAATAAAGAGATTGAAATTTTTCCTGTGTCAGCCAAAACAGGTGAAGGATTAGACAGTTGGTATGATTGGTTGAGGCAGGAGGTGGCTAAAAAGAAGAATCTGTAGTTTTTATGTCACTTCCTAAAGACATTTCATTAGATGCTATTTTAGACAGTATTGCTGATGGGGTTTTTACTGTTGATCTGGACTGGAATATCACCTATTTTAATGCTGCTGCATCAAAGATTACAGGAATTTCATCCCGGGATGCCCTGGGACATAAATGCTGGGAGGTGTTCCGCTCCAGTATCTGCGATGGTCAGTGTGCCCTTAAGTATTGCCTGAAGCATAAAGAAAATATTACCAATAAATCTATCTTTATTATCCGTCCTGATGGCCAAAAAATTCCCATCAGCATCAGTGCTGCGCCTTTGCATAATAAAAAAGGCGAGATTATTGGCGGGGTGGAAACTTTCAGGGACCTGACTGCCATTCATATTTTTCGTCAGCAGGTGGAGGAAAAATATACATTTGAAGATATTGTGGGTAAAAGTCAGGCTTTGACCAGAATTTTTCGTATCCTGCCTCAAGTTGCCCGCAGCAATTCCACCGTGCTCATTACTGGCGAATCTGGCACTGGTAAGGAACTCTTTGCCAGGGCCATTCACAATTTGAGTGAACGCAAAAACAGGCCCCTGATCACAGTAAATTGTGGGGCCTTGCCAGAGAATTTACTGGAATCAGAATTATTTGGATATAAAGCAGGAGCTTTTACTGATGCCAGGAAGGATAAGCCGGGTCGTTTTGTCCTGGCTGATGGGGGAACGATTTTTTTAGATGAAATCGGGGACTTACCATTGTCTTTACAGGTCAAACTCCTGCGTTTTCTCCAGGAAAAGACTATTGAACCACTGGGAGGAACTGAAACCATAAAGGTTGATGTGCGTGTTATTGCGGCCACCAATAAGGACCTGGGCCAGATGGTTGAGGAGGGGAGTTTTCGTCAGGATTTGTATTATCGACTAAATGTCGTGCACTTAAGGCTTCCTTCCCTCAGAGAAAGGCGGGAAGATCTACCTTTGCTGATCAATCATTTTATCCGCCGGTTTAATGTCATGCAGGATAAGGCTATTCAGGGTGTTTCAGAAGATGTGTTAGCCATTTTAATGCGCTATAATTTTCCAGGCAATATCAGGGAACTGGAAAATATATTAGAGTATGCCTTTATTCTTTGTCCTGGAGGATTTATTCAGGTTGAACATTTGCCTGAACATATGCAAAATCAGTCAAAGCGGGCGCAAAATACGCCCAGAACATTAGAAGAAATCAAGTGCCAGGCTGTTCTGGATGCCCTGGCCAGGAATAATGGCCGCAAAATGGCCACCTGCCGTGAGTTGAAAATATCCAAAGATACCCTTCGCCGCATGCTCGCCCGTTGTCAGAAAATGGCGCAAAATTAGCCCTTCGCCTGTTTTGTAATGGCGCAAAATTAGCCCAAAATAGTTATGGCTTGATAGGCTGTATTTTCTAATTATTTGTAATTATTGATAAAAACATATTTGGCACTAAAGGTGCTATTTCAAGGTCAGGATGATGAAAATGGGTGGAGAAAAGATAATCTGTTTGGCCTGTTATGGAGAGAGGTTGGCTGCTATTATTGATAATGCCTCGCATTTTTTGCTCTTTAAATTAGAGGATAATGAAATTTACCCCGCAGGTTCAATCTCCCTCCCGTCAAGAGATTTGCCAGGTAAAATCTCATTAATAAAATCCTGCGGGGTAGATATTCTTATTTGTGGTGGAATTAGCGGATGTACCATTTACATGTTGCAGGAAATGGGTATTCTGGTCATTCCGTGGGTTGCTGGAACAGTTGAACAGGTTTTGTCGGCTTTAAAAGACAAGACTCTGGATAAATTAGCCATGCCAGGTTGCGAGATAGGGCCAGGGTGCCCTTTCAGGAAAAGACGGCGGCGTGGCAGATTTGGCAAAAACTAACTTTTTTCACATTTAAATTTATGAGGAGGTTAAAATGAAAATTGCTATAAGCGCTCAGGGTGACACTCTGGATGCACAGGTGGATGCAAGGTTTGGCCGGGCTCAGGGTTTTATTGTTTATGATTTAGATTCTGATCAGTTTGAATATGTGCCCAACGCACAAAATATGAGTTTGCCTCAGGGCGCTGGAATACAGGCAGCGCAAAATGTTG
Organism: uncultured Desulfohalobiaceae bacterium; assembly: GCA_913055195.1. GTDB lineage: Bacteria > Desulfobacterota > Desulfovibrionia > Desulfovibrionales > Desulfonatronovibrionaceae > Desulfovulcanus. The sequence continues at coordinate 3,837 of CAJXJU010000136.1, forward strand.
CACAAACAGGGGCAAAAGCAGTTTTAACAGGCAATGTAGGTCCAAAGGCATTTATGGCCCTTGAGAAAGGAGGCATAGATGTTTATCTGGTCCAATCTGGTACAGTGAAGGATGCGATAGCAGCTTTTAAGGAAGGCAAATTAACCAAGACACAGGAGGCAAGCAAGCCAGGTCATTGGTAATGTTGAATTTGGTAATGTTGAATGCTGAATTATGAATGTTGAATTATGAATTCTGGCAAAACAAGATTGCTGGAGCAAGATGTTTTGACAGGAAGAAGGAAGTTTAAGCTGGATTTATTGATTGATGAATAGATAAAAGAAATTTTATTATGCAAGACAAGTTGATTTAATTTATTTAATAATTCAACATTCAACATTAAACATTAAACATTCAACATTAAAAAAAGGAGGTAATAAAGATGCCAGGATTTGATGGAACAGGACCAATGGGTCAGGGCCCAATGACAGGCCGTGGTCTGGGCCGTTGCACCGGTTTTGCCGGCGGCGTTGGTTTGAGAAGGGGGTTCGGTTTCGGTATGGGCCGTGGTTTTGGCCGTGGCCTGGGGCGCAGGTTTGGTATGGGGCGTTTCTGGGGAGCAGGTTATGCTTACGTCCCTGTTGCCCCTGCCCCTGTAACCCCTGAAGAGGAAAAGAGCATTCTTACCAATCAAATAAGCGCCCTGGAAAACCAATTGGAATACTTAAAAAAAAGATTGGACGAAATTGAAGGCTAAAGGTCTTTACTAAATGGGCAGGATATTTGTTGTCGGGTGCATCCGCCAGTAGCGGGAAACTACCAATTTTAACCGTACTCCAGGGACAGGCGCAAGCGCCTGTCCCTGCCCCGCAAGTACTTTAGCGGTAAGTCAATTCTGGTGGATAATGACTATCCCGCTACTGGCGGATGCACCCATTGTTGTCCTGCCCTTATTTTTTAAAATTCGAATATCGAAATCCGAAATTCGAAACAAATCCGAATGACCAAATGACCAAAAATTCTAAACAAAAAAGTTGTTATATTGATTCAGTGATTCTAACTGTCTGTAATCTAATTTCAGGAAACGATCTAAACTAATATTAATCGCCAAAAATTCTCTAAATCAACTGTGTTTTTGTCATTTGAGCATTAAAAAATTTGAATTTGCCGTGCCGAGCACCTAAGCATGGCAAATTTCAAATCTTCGTGTAAACAAGACCTTTGTTA
>CAJXJU010000137.1 GCA_913055195.1 uncultured Desulfohalobiaceae bacterium
TTCGATATTCGGATTTCGGATTTCTCAACTTTCGGAACTCCGAAAGTTGAGTTATAAAGTATGAAGGAGGAAATTTATTTTTAACCTTGCGTGACACCATCCATTTTTCATCCTTCATACTTCATCCTTTTTTAATCAAGAGAGGTGATGAAGGTGCGCAAAAGGTTGCTCATAGGATTTATATTTTTGTTCTGTGTGGTGAATATGTTTGCTACCGCTAATCTGGCACGGGCTGTTAGATTGAAAGACATTGCCACCTTTGGTGGAGTGCGGACCAATCAATTGGTTGGTTATGGCCTTGTTGTTGGTCTTTCAGGCACTGGAGATGGGACCAGCTCGCAATTTACCATTCAGTCTCTGGTTAATATGCTGGAAAATATGGGAGTTAGAGTGGGGGAAAGTTCCATTAAAGTTAAAAATGTAGCGGCTGTAATGGTAACAGCTAAAATGCCAGTTTCAGCAAAGCCAGGTACAAGAATAGATGTGACAGTTTCTTCCATTGGTGATGCCAAAAGTTTGCTGGGTGGGATTTTATTGCAAACTCCCCTTAAAGGTATTGATGGCAAAATTTATGCGCTGGCACAGGGACCACTGGTAGTTGGTGGCTTTTCCGCGGGTGGTGCTGCTGCTACAGCAACAAAAAATATTACCACAGTTGCACGTATCCCTGGTGGGGCCATTGTGGAGCGGGGGGTGCCTTTTAAATTTAATAATCAGGATGTGGTGACCATAAATCTGGATGGTCGGGATTTTTCAACCACCACTCAGGTAGTGGTTAAAATCAATAATGCTTTTGGCTTTGATATAGCAAAAGCAGAAGATGTTTCCACTATTAAGGTGAAAGTGCCTGTGAGGTTTAAAGGCAATTTAGTGCCTTTTCTGGCCTCACTGGAAAATCTGGATATAAGCCCTGATAGCCCGGCCAAAATAGTGGTGGATGAAAAAACAGGAACAGTGGTGATGGGCGAAAATGTAACTATCTCGCCTGTTGCAATTGCACATGGGAATTTGCATATTGTGGTTCAGGAACAGCCACTGGTCTCTCAACCAGCACCTCTCTCTCAGGGTCAGACACAGACAGTGCCCAGGACCGCGCTGGCCGCGAAAGAAGAAAAACGTAACCTGATGCTGGTAAAAGGCGCAACTGTTAAGGAACTGGTAGATGGCTTAAATGCCATTGGTGCTACTCCAAGGGATTTGATTTCTATTTTAAGGACATTAAAAGCAGCAGGCGCTTTGCATGCCAGGCTGGAGGTTATTTAAGGGGTAAGGGATAAGGATTAAGGGGTAAGGGGTAAAAAGAATGAAGGGGAAGACGTATGAGTGAGCAATTATTGCAGGATGCTTTAGAGTCAGCCAGACGGAGCGTTGAAATCGCGCGGCAGCAAAAGCTGGCTGCTTTAAGGAGAAGGCTCCAGCCTGCTAAAAATCAGGAAAAAGAGCTACGCAAGGCCTGTTCTGATTTTGAAGCGATTTTTATTCAAAAATTATGGCAGCAGATGCGGGCTACAGTACCAAAAGAGGGCTATTTACATAGTAAAGAAGAAGATATGTATATGTCGCTCTATGATCAGGCACTGGCGGAAAAGTTGGCCCGGAGAGGCGGTATAGGGTTGGGAAATTTGTTGTTTTCACAATTACAAAAGCGTCTGGTAAAGGCCAGCGCGGAAGTTGATCCTGCTTCAGTGTCCATAAAATTTTCGCAAAAACGCAGAAAAGAGGAAATAAAAAATGTTCAAAAACAGAATCAGGAGCTGGAGAAATTGCTGGCAAATGAAAAGGATCCTTTGAAGAAGGTAGAGCTTCTGGCCCGACAGATAGAAGCCAGTGCTGGCCCGGGTAAAGGTGGTGTGCCAGCAGAATTGTTCCATCCACTTGAGTTACAGAAAAAATCAGTGCCAGTTGTATCTCCTGAAAATCAACATACCACCGACAACATTAATACCACTGTTTCTTTTCATTGTCCTGTACAGGGAAAAATAAGCTCAGGATTTGGTTGGCGTATAGATCCATTTACAGGCAAGAGGGCATGGCATGCTGGCATTGATCTGGCTGTGCCAGAGGGAACACCTGTTGAAGCATGCTGGCCAGGAAAGGTTGTTTTTGCCGGAGAAAAAGGTGGTTATGGCAAAGTTGTTATTCTTGAGCATAAAAATGGTTATCACACAGTTTATGGTCATAATGCAAAGATTTTAGTGCAAGAAGGCGAGTTTGTCAGCGCGGGACAACGCATAGCATTGTCAGGAAATACAGGCCGTTCCACAGGGCCGCATTTGCATTTTGAGGTGAGAAAGGGAGATGTGGCCCTAAATCCAATGGCCTGGATGACCGATTCAGGAAATAGCAGGACAGGTGTGCAAAGAGGATAGAGGAGGAAATTATGTATGTCAGGATTAAGGAAATTTTAACACGTCAGAAAATGGGTTTGTTCATGCTGGAGACACTTTTGCAGGAAGAATTTGCCGCTTTGCGCAGCCGTGATACTTCAAAGGTGAGCAGCCTGGAGTTCTCCATTCAGGAACTCATGCGTCAATTGTTGAATGAAAAAAGGTCACTTAGAAAAATATTGAATGAGGGAGGTTATGCTTCCTTGAAGGAGTTTGTGTTGCAGACTGAAGGGGAAGAGCAGCAGGAATTGATTGGACTTGTGCGGGCAATAAGGGAATATGAGCAAAATTGTGCTGTGAAAGCTGAACAGAACGCAGAGCTGGCAGAGGCTCTGGCTGATCAGGCTGGTAAATTGGTAAGATTTTTGCATGAAAAATTAGTACCTAAGACCAGGGAAATTTATTCACCAAGAGGAAAATGGAGGCATGTTTCTCCAGGAGCGTCGCTTGTGAGGGGGTGTTTGTAGGTGGGTATTCTCTCGCTTTTAAATATTGGCCGTAGTGGTCTGCTTGCTTCTCAATATTCCATAGAGACCACGGGTAATAATATCGCCAATGCCAACAATCCTGATTATCATCGTCAGGAAGTAAGACTGGAAGATGCTATAGGTATAGACTATGCGCCTGGACAACTTGGCACTGGCGTGAATGCCACAGAAGTTATTCAACATTTTGATTTGTTTATAGAAAAGCAGTACAATTCCATGTCATCTGCCAGGGAGATGTGGAAGGAGGTCAATACTTATTTAAAGGGTGTAGAAGGCCTCTTTGAAAATGGCGAGGATGGTTTTAGTGAGGTAATGAGTAAATTCTGGCAGGCATGGCAGGAGTTGTCCATGAGGCCGGAAGATACCAGTGTAAGAACTGCCCTGCTTGGCGATGCCAAAAATCTTACAGGTTTATTTAACTTGATTGATGGCGAAATGCAGTCGGAACAGGATAAAATGGATAAGTTGATTGAGACGGATGTTTCTCGTGTCAATGAAATTCTGACAGAAATTGCGGATATAAATCGTGAGATTAACATACATGAAGAAAAAGGCAAAAATAACGCTAATGAATTAAGAGATAAACGTACTGCACTGGTGCGAGAATTAGCAGAAAAAATGGATATCAATTATATAGATAATGGGGGAGGTAATGTAACGATCACAACTACTGCTGGCCATACTCTGGTTGATGGGGTGAAACATTTTGAGATAAAATTTGAGGGCCCAAAAGCATTGTCAGCCCTTACACCTGGTTCGTCTTTTACAGATAGTATTTATTTTGAGGGCAGTTCTGATTATGAATTGACTGTGGAAGTCGTCACTGGAGGTGCAGCCGACGGCACCGCGCAATTTAAAGTTTCGCTTGATGGAGGAGAAACATGGTTGACTGATGATGATGGTAATGTGCAACTGTTTGCTGCCAATAATTATGACAACCGGATCAGGATACCAGGAACTGATGTTGCCGTCTGGTTTGGAGCTGTCAATGATTCTCAGACAGCGGCATCATCTAATTTAAGCGCTGGAGATAGTTTTACCATTGTGCCTAAGAAGGGATTGTACTGGTATAGGAATAGTTCCACTGCAATGAATATTACCCCCCAGTTTTACACCAATGGCCAGGCCAATGAAAGACGATTGACCGGAGGCAGTATTACGGGATTTTTCAATTTCAGGGACAATTATGGTGGAAAATATCGGGAAAAATTTGATGCTCTGGCTAAAAGTTTGATCTGGGAAGTAAACAGGATACATTCTGAGGGTGCTGGATTGTCAAAATTGACATCAGTGACCGGTACTTATGAAGTGGATAAGACCAATACAGCATTAGGAGATTTTGCAACAGGTCTTGAATTTGGGGATAAACTGGAAGCCGGAAATTTTAATATTTATGTTTATGATAATAATGGAGAACTGATTACCTCAGGGCCTGTGGATTTTGATAATACATCAACCGGTATTCAAAATTTTGACCCGGACAGCCATAGTCTGGAAGATGTACGTGATGCTATCAATAATACATTTGGTCCTTATTTGACAGCAAGTATAGTAAATAATAAGCTGGTAATTCAGAAAAAAGATGATTATCAATTTGCGTTTGGGCAGGATTCGTCAGGCCTTCTCGCTGGTCTGGGCATTAATACCTTTCTGGATGGCACAGATGCTGAAGATATACAATTGAATTCTTTTGTGAGCAATAACCTGGATTATATTAATGCCGGACATGTCAATGGTGATGGAGAAATCAATAGCGGTGATAATCAGATTGCCACAGCAATTGCTGATTTACAATATCAGGACGTAACCATAGAAACTCATTTTGAAGGCGCAACCACTCAGAGCATTCAGGAATATTATAATTCATTAGCCAGTAAAATTGGCTCTGATACTGCCATGTCAAATTTTAATTATGAATATACAAACTCTCTGGCAGATGATTTAGATGAAAGACAGCAGGAAGTTTCAGGTGTAAATATGGATGAAGAGATGAGCAATTTAATAAAGTTTCAACATGCATATGAAGCTGCTGCCAAACTTATTACAGCAGCTAACAATATGTTTCAGACGCTTTTGAGTATGAAGAATTAGTAGATATGAGTTGCCTGCAAAAAGTCGAAACTCGCAATTTACAGCTAGCGGGGACAGGCGAACGACT